>CAZTDK010000905.1:0-2763 GCA_964611965.1 uncultured Binatia bacterium (SeqCode)
CCGACTGCTCGACGCACGGGACGGCTGGAACTACCTGGCAGTGCCGATCACGCTCCACAACGGGGTGCACGACGAATGAAGAACCGCGAACTCTTCCAGCGCGATCCATCCGTAGCGAAGCTGCTGAACGACGGCGTCGCTGCCGTCCGCGAAGCCGCGAGCGACAAAGAACTCGAAACGCTCCGCTACGAGCTTGAGCACTTCGTCTGCGAGGGTCAGTACGAAGACGGCTTGGTCCGTATCCTAGAGTCGTACCTCGGCAACGTCAGCTCGACGACGCAGCCCGCGGCCTGGGTGAGCGGCTTCTATGGTAGTGGCAAATCGCACCTGCTGAAGATGTTCCGTCACCTCTGGGTCGATACCCGCTTTGCTGATGGCGCGACTGCCCGCGGTCTGGCGCGGCTGCCAGAGGACATACAAGACTTCCTGCGCGAACTCGATACGCTGGGGCGGCGCAACGGCGGCCTCCACGCAGCGGCCGGAACGCTCCCGTCGGGCGGCGGGGAGAGCGTGCGCTTGGCTGTGCTGAGCACTGTTCTCGCATCCAAGGGCCTGCCCGAAGCCCTGCCGCAGGCGCAGTTCTGTATGTGGCTCAGCAAGAACGGCATCTTCGACAAGGTCAAGGCTGCGGTCGAAGCTGCCGGCAAGGATTTCTACGGCGAGCTGCACGACCTCTACGTGAGCCCTGTCCTCGCCAAGGCGGTCCTCGACGCCGACACGGACTTCGCTGCCGACCTCAAGCAGGCTCGGGCGACATTGCGGACGCAGTTTCCAGTGGTCGACGACATCTCGTCCACCGACTTCATCCGCCTGGTTCGCGAGGTGCTCTCCGTAGATGGGCAACTGCCCTGCACTGTGGTCGTGCTCGACGAGATCCAGCTCTTTATTGGCAACGATGCAGCTCGCTCGACCGACGTACAGGATGTCGCCGAGGCAATGTGCAAGCAGCTTGACAGCCGCGTGATGCTGATCGGCGCTGGCCAGACGGCCCTGGCCGGCAGCGTCCCGCTGCTCCAGCGCCTCAACGGCCGATTCACCATCCCTGTGGAACTCTCTGACTCCGACGTGGAGACGGTCACGCGGCGCGTCGTGCTGGCGAAGAAGGCCGACAAGCGGAAGGACATCGAGGACGCGCTCGCCGCCCATGCTGGCGAGGTCGACCGTCAGCTAGCCGGAACGCGAATCGCGGCCTGTGCCGGGGACCGTGACATCATCGTCGACGACTATCCGCTCCTGCCCGTGCGCCGCCGGTTCTGGGAGCACGTGCTGCGTGCGGTGGACGTGCCCGGCACTGCGAGCCAGCTGCGCACGCAGCTCAAGATTGTCCATGAGGCGGTTCGCCAGACGGCCGATGGGTCGCTCGGCACCGTCGTGCCGGCAGATTTCATCTTCGAGCAACTCCACCCGGATCTACTGCGCACCGGTATCCTGCTGCGTGAGATCGACGAGACGATCCGCAGCCTCGACGACGCGACTGCCGACGGCCGGCTCGCCAAGCGGCTATGCGGTCTGATCTTCCTCGTCCGCAAGCTGCCACGGGAAGCCGTCGCCGACATCGGCGTACGCGCCACACCAGAGATGCTGGCCGACCTCCTCGTATTCGACTTGTCGAGCGACGGCACGCAACTTCGCAAGGACATCCCGCCCATTCTCGACAAGCTCGTGGAGACCGGCACGCTCATCAAAGTCGATGACGAGTACAGTCTTCAGACTCGCGAGAGCAGCGAATGGGACCGCGAGTTCCGCAACCGCCAGACCCGCCTCAATAGCGACCTCACTTCCGTTGCCAGCAGGCGCGGGTCACTGATCAGCGCCTCGTGCGGCGACACCCTTAAGGGCATCAAGCTCACCCAAGGCAAGTGCAAGGAGCCGAGGAAACTGGTGGTTCATTTCGGCCTGGAGGCCCCACCAGCAGGCGGCAGCGACATTCCCGTCTGGGTCCGTGACGAGTGGGGCGAAAAGGACGGCACTGTCGTCAACGATGCGCGGGCGGCAGGGAGTGCCAGCGCCATCATTTACGTCTTTGTTCCGAAGGCTAGCGCCAACGACCTGCAGACGGCCATCGTCGACTACGAAGCCGCCAAGGCCACGGTTGACTTCAAGGGCACGCCCACCACGCCGGAGGGGCGCGAGGCCCGCGATGCGATGGCTACGCGCATGGCCACTGCCGAGGCCACGCGCAACCAGATCGTCAATGATGTCATCGACCGAGCCAAGGTGTTCCAGGGCGGTGGCGGCGAGCGCTACGAGCTGAACCTGGTGGCCAAGGTCGAGGCTGCTGCGCAGGCGTCGCTCGACCGGTTGTTTCCCAGCTTCAAGGACGCGGACGACAACCGGTGGTCCAGTGTCATCAATCGCGCCAAGAACGGCGACGAAGGTGCATTGTCTGCGGTGGACTGGACCGGCGCGCCCGAGAAGCACCCCGTCTGTTCGGCGGTGCTCTCAGAGGTCGGCTCGGGTAAGCGCGGCAAGGACGTGCGCGACACTTTTGAGAACAGTCCGTATGGCTGGTCGCGTGATGCCGTCGACGCAGCACTCATCACGCTCCACACGACGAGTCACCTGCGCGCAACGCACAAGGGGATGACGCTATCGCAGGGGCAACTCGATCAGGCAAAGATCTCCACAACCGATTTTCGCACCGAGACGGCCACCCTCAACGCCCGCGAGAAGATCAAGCTGCGTAAGCTCTTCACCGACGCGGGCGTGGACTGCAAACCGAACGAGGAAAACGCCAAAGCCCCCGTGTACTTGGCCCGATTG
>CAZTDK010000906.1:0-2761 GCA_964611965.1 uncultured Binatia bacterium (SeqCode)
GCGGCGGCCGCACTGTTCGTCGGCAGACCGCAGGCCGCGAAGTACCCTTCGCTCAAGTGATGTACGAGGACCGCGCTACCGTCGGGCGCTTCCCACAGGTACTCGGCTGGCAGGTCGTCGATCTCGTTGCCGTTGCCGCGCCAGTAGATGAACGGCTCCAACCCGAAGCCGTGGAAGAGCTGCGGGAATTGCGCCGGATGACCGAAGGAATCGGGCGTGTAGGCGACGCGTGAAACCGGACCAATCAGGCTCGCGCTGCGGCGCCCTTCGAGGAGGTTGCGGATGTGCGCTTCCCCAGACGGCAGCAGAGAGTCTGGCTGAACGTACCAGGGCCCGATCGCAATGCGCCCCGCACGGCACGCTGCGATCAGCGCGTCACGCCGCCGCGGACGGATTTCGAGATAGTCCTCGAGCACGATGGTCTGTCCGTCGAGCAGAAAGTGAAAGCCCGGATCATGTTCGATGAGCTCGAGCACCCGGTCGATCATGTCGACCAGCCGCGCGCGGAACGCCTGGAAGGTGCGGTACCACTCGCGATCCCAGTGGGTGTGAGAGACGATGATACATTCCATGTGTGCGCGACTCAGCCAGCGCCTTTACCGCAGCGAGCGCGTGGATACCAGGCCCGGTAGGAAGAATGGGCATGAGGCCTGCGGCCGGCGTCTCTTCTATGGTCCGCTCCGCGTTGCGTCGCTACGAAGTGCCAAGTCCGACAGGAATGAAAAACAGGAAACAGGAAACGGAAAATGGGCAAATGGGGATGGATGGTTCGTTGACCAGTATTTAATTTCCGGTTTCCTGTTTCCGGTGTTTCATTTTCTTCTTCCGAGCCCGACAGGCGGTCAGGGCCGATAGATCGTCCCGAGCTGCACCACTTCGAACGCCGTGCCCGGCACGCTCTTGAGCTGATCGAGATCGGTGTCGTCCCAGCGCGGATCGGTGGCGCCGGTGATGTACCAGCTGGTGCCGGCGTCGGCGACGATCATGCCGTACTTCTTGAGGGCGGTGAGTATCACGCGCGCCTCGCCGGTGAAGTGGGAGATATCGTAGCTCGCCTGCAAGCGCAGGCGGCCGCCCATCGGGATGAAGCTCGGGTCGGTACTCACGCCGTAGTGCGTCGCGGGATGTACCCAGGCGCGCTGCGCCCGCCACACGGTGAAGCGCACCGCGTGGCTGATCGCGCCGGACGCTACTTCGTCGTAGCGCACCAGGCCCGGCAGAATGGGTAGGCCGGCGGCGTCCGCCGAGGTCCAGCTGTCGGGCCGCAGCGCGTTCGAGTGCAAATCGAAGATCGCGCCGGAGCTGCAGCTCCAGCCCGCGCCCAGCGCGTCTTTGCTGGCGTTGAACATCTCGTAGAGGATGCAGCTGCCGGCATCGAGCACCAACACGTGGTGATCGCTGCCCGCTTCGACCGGAGCGTCCGGCGGCACCGGGTACGGACCGGGGTCGCTCTCGTCGCCGTAGTCGGTGAAAGTGATCGGCACCAGCGGTTGCGTACCGGGCACCACGACGTACGGAATGCCGTAGTCGGCGGGTGAGCCGAAGTCGGGATGCAGGTTCGTCGCGTTGAGACTGATATTGGCGATGTACGCATTCGAGTTGGCATCGACCGGGTCGGCGGAGACATCGCGGTTCCACGGGTTGTCGGGCGGAAAGACCTGGCAGCCGCCGATGGTCGGGCCCGATGGACTCCCCGACGGAGCCGGCGTCGCGCTAGCGGTAGCCGTCGGCGTGCGCGTCGCGGTTCGCGTCGCCGTCCGTGTCGGTGTCCGCGTCGCGCTGGCGGTTGCAGTCGATGTCCGCGTCGCCGTGTTGGTCGGCGACGGTGTTCGTGTTGCCGTGGCGGTGGGCGATGCGGTTGACGAGGGTGTGGCAGTTGCCGTGGCGGTATGAGTCGGGAGTGAGGTCGATGATGGGGTATTGCTCGGTGCCGGCGAGGCGCTCGGTGTTTGCGTGGGCAGCGATGACGCGGTGGGCGTGGCGCTCAGCGTCGGCGTGGCGCTCGGACTCAGGGTTGGAACCGGGGTCGAAGTTGGGGGCTGCCAGTTGCCGGTGCAGTCGCCGAACACCGCCGCGGCAAAGTCCTGGTTGGCTGCTTGACCTGTCAACGGTTGGAAAACGATCGCGCCAGGGGTGCACGCACCGGTGGTCGTTTGCGGATCGATCAGTTGCTCGTTGGGCGCTGGGCTGGCGGTGGGAATGAAGAGCCAATCCGAGCCGCAGCTTTGTGCGACCGGGAAACGGGTGATGAATCCGGCCAGATATTGCAGGACGAGGACCGCGTCGTACGCGCTGAGCGTGCCGTTGCCGCTGACGTCGCAAGCATGTTGCTGCGCGGCGCTGAACGTGCGCAACCCGGCCAACGCTTGCAAGATGTAGACGGCGTCGAGCACGCTGACCGCATCACCCGTGTCGCCGAGCTTCTGCGGCTGCATCTGCCACGTATCCTGCGATAGGCCTGCAAACGCGAACTGCCCGTTGTTGTCGGTTTGAGCCGCTGCGGATGCCGATCCGGTGAGTTGTACCGTCGCACCGCCCACCGCCGCGCCGTTGCTGTAGTAGTGGACCGTCCCATCGATCCCGGCGAGCTGCGCCCCAGCGCTACCGCAAGTAACAGCGAGCAGAAAAATGACGATCGCGCCAAGGCCGACATCCCCCAGGCGTTTGAAATTTGGACGGTACAAGGGTTTCTCCACGGACCCGCTGTTGCCTCTGAAAACGAGCAACATCGAGGCCAGCGGATACCGGAATCGATCGGCCG
>CAZTDK010000907.1:0-2760 GCA_964611965.1 uncultured Binatia bacterium (SeqCode)
GCCAGTCTGAGCGGACTCGGCGGCAGGGACTGGCGCCTGTGTACAAGTGCGACGCGCCTTCCACATTGCAGTCAGCTGCATTGCAATGCGCAGCCTGCAACGATGGTGATCGCCGCTCGTGCATTCTGCATGACCGTCGTGCTGCAGAATGCAGGAACCGTGATCGGGCTGGCGGCTGACCCTCCACCCCCGTCGTTGCGCGCCTTCCGGTATGCAGCGTGCAAGCTGCACGGCGCATTGCAGGAACGACGGGGCGCGCACGGCTCGCGAACCTGCTGGATGGAACTGGAGGAGGGCAGGATGGCGCTACCGCAACCGACGACGCAAGCAGGTCCCGACGCAAGCGAGGGACGATCCCAGGTTGTCGTCGTCACCACCGCGATGCTGGTGTTCATTTCGTTCTGGCGTGCGGCGGCAATCGTGCTCTGCGACATGGCATCGACCGCCTACTACATCGGCGGCATCGTCGAGCAGGCGATCGGCAAGGCGGCGCCCTGGTACATCGGTGCGGTGATGTTGTTTGCCTACGCCGTGCGCGGCGTCTACGTCGAGTCGTGCGCCATGTTCGTCCGCGGCGGCGTGTACCGCGTCGTCAAGGAGGCCATGGGCGGCACACTCGCCAAGCTGTCGGTCTCCGCGCTCATGTTCGACTACGTGCTCACCGGACCCATCAGCGGCGTCTCGGCGGGGCAGTACATCGTCGGATTGCTGAACGAGTTGCTGACCGTATTGCATGCCCCGTTCAGCCTGCCCGCGGGTGCCGCTTCGGCGGCCATCGCCATCGGGATCACGCTCTACTTCTGGCATCAGAACATCCTCGGCATCGAGGAGTCGAGTGATAAGGCGATGAAGATCATGGGTGTGACTACCGTGATGATTGTCGTCATGGCGGTCTGGTGCGGCGTGACCATCTGGATGCGCGGCGCGACCCTGCCGCCCTTCGCTCTGCACTTCAGCAACGACTCCCTTGGCTGGTTGGCCGACTCGCAATGGTCGCGGCGCATCGGCGCGTTCGGCATCGTGATTGCCTTCGGGCATTCCATTCTGGCGATGAGCGGCGAGGAATCGCTGGCCCAGGTGAATCGCGAGATCGCGTATCCGAAGGTGAAAAACCTGGTGCGCGCCGGGTTCATCATCTTCCTCTACAGCATGCTGATGACCGGCCTGATCTCGTTCTTTGCGGTGCTCATCATCCCCGACGATGTGCGCATGAGCCTGTACAGCGACAATCTAATCGGTGGGCTGGCCATGTATGTCGTCGGTCCGTTGTCAGTGCGCCTGGCGCTGCGCGTCTTTGTCGTCATCGTCGGTTTTCTTATCCTGGCCGGCGCGGTGAACACCGCAATCGTCGGTTCCAACGGTGTCCTCAATCGTATCGCCGAAGACGGCGTGTTGCCCGACTGGTTGCGCCATCCGCATCCGCGCTACGGCACGACGTCGCGCATCGTCAATCTGGTCGTCGGCCTGCAGATCTTTACGATCATCGCCAGTCGCGGTGACGTCTACGCGCTCGGCGAGGCGTACGCCTTCGGAGTGGTGTGGAGCTTCGTGTTCAAGGCCCTGTCGATGGTCGTCCTGCGCTTCAAGGACCGCCGGCCGCGGGCCTGGCGGGTGCCTCTGAATCTCCGCGTCGGCCGGCTGGAGCTGCCGGTCGGTTTGTTCCTGATCTTCGTCGTGTTACTGGCCGTCGCGTTGGTCAACCTGGCGACGAAGAAGGTGGCGACCGAGTGGGGCATCGCTTTCACGGTTGTGTTCTTCGTGCTGTTTCTCATTAGCGAGCGCTGGTCGCGCGCGCACCGACACACGGAGCTGCATCTCGAAAAGTTCAACATCCGTCACACGCCCGAGCTGGACCCCGCGGTGATCGGGATACGGGCCAGCGTCCGCAAGCTGGTGCCGGTGCGCGATCCACACAATCTCAGTCATCTCAACCGCGTCCTGAAGGAATCCGAGAAGGCAGACGTCGATGTGATCGTGGCGACGGTAAGGGTCGAGCGCGGCCCGGGCGGCAACGGCGTGGAAGCGCACGTCTCGCCGGAAGAGCAATCCGTATTCTCGGCGGTAGTCAACCGCGCCGAAGAACACGGCAAGACCGTGACCCAGCTGGTCCTGACCTCGAACGATCTCTTGTTCGCCATTGCGCGCGCCGCGGCGGAGCTCGGCGCCGATGAGGTGGTCTTTGGCCGCTCGGCCAAATATGCGCCAGACTTCCAGCTCGAATCATTCGCCCTGCGCTGGGGCGCGGTCCAGCCGGACGCAACGCGTGAGATCGTCGCACGCGTCGTCTCCGAGGACGAAGACATTTCCTTCTCGGTGTGAGGGGAAGACAACAGACGACAGACAACAGGCGCGGCTGGGATTACGGGCGGCTCGCCGCTCGCAAACAGCCGACCCGGTGACCGGTGACTTTCTGTTTCCGCAGCTGTAGTCTGTTGTCTGTCGTCGGTTGTCTGTCTTGCGTCCCACGTCGGGCGATGATATCGCCGCCGCAGCAATTGGGAGGCGCGCATGCCCATCAAACGGATACTGATTCCGGTCGATTTCTCCGCTGACTCGCTCAAGGCGTTGGCCTATGCGCGTGATTTTGCGAAGCCGTTTGGCGCTGAGCTCTGCGTGCTCTACGTGGTCGAACCGATCTACTACGCGACGCCCGCCGACATGTACGCCACCAGTCCGAACATTGCGATGCTGATCGACGAGCAGCAGCGTGTCGGCGCCCAGCAACTGGCGCGCATCAATGCCGACCTCAAAAAAAGGGGT
>CAZTDK010000908.1:0-2760 GCA_964611965.1 uncultured Binatia bacterium (SeqCode)
GGTGAGGCGGCTGGGCGGGCGATCAAGAAGACGGTGCTCGAGCTTGGCGGCTCCGACCCGTTTGTGGTGCTCGCCGACGCCGATCTGGCGGCGGCGGTGGAGATCGGGGTGCGGGCGCGCTTTCAGAATGCCGGCCAGAGCTGCATCGCGGCGAAGCGCTTCATCGTCGAAGCGCCGGTGTTCAACGAATTCCAGGACCGCTTCGTTGCCGCGGTACGTGCGCTGCGCGTGGGCGATCCGATGCAACCTGCGACGCAGATCGGCCCGCTAGCGCGTGATGACTTGCGCGCTGGGGTGGAGCAGCAGGTAGAAGACTCCGTGAGTCGTGGCGCACGCGTGTGCACCGGCGGCGCGCGTCGCGGCGGCCGCGGCTATTTCTTCGAACCGACGGTGCTGACGGAGGTGACACCGCTCATGCCGGCGGCGTGTGAAGAGGTATTCGGGCCGGTCGCCGCGCTCATCCGCGCCCGCGACGGCGACGAAGCCATCGCGGGCGCCAATCAATCCCCCTATGGCCTCGGTGCGAATCTCTGGACCACCGACCTCGGCCGCGCCCGACGCCTGGCGCGTGACATCGAAGCCGGGCAGGTGTTCATCAACGGGATGGTCACCTCCGATCCGCGTCTGCCGTTCGGCGGCATGAAGCAGTCCGGCTACGGCCGCGAGTTGGCGGCATTTGGCATTCGCGAGTTTACCAACATCCAGACAGTATGGATCGGACCGCGGCGGCAGTAGTCCCGGCGCCCATCCTCAGCAAAAGAAAATCACGAAAGAACGAAAGCTCGAAAGCACGAAAGGGAACAGAGGAAGAGGTGCCGGTGTTCATTCAGCGCACCCTGAAGAGGTTCTTGCTCTTTTCGTGCTTTCGGCCGTTCGTGTTTTCGTGATTCTCCATTGCTCACCGCAATGGCGACCATGCCGCGGGGCGCAGCAGCTTGCTCTCCCAGCGGTCGCGATACTTGAGACCCTCTTGCATCCAGTCTCCGGGACGCGACGGGCGCTCCCCCGACGTGAGCAGATGTGAAAACGCGTCCCAGTCGAGAATCCTCTGCAGAAGGACTACCTCGTGGAAGCGGCCGCCGCCCGGGCAAACCGTCCAGCAAGCGTCGACGGAGATCATGCGCGACTGCTTGGTGGCGGGGTAGTAGATGTTGCCCAGCGCCGCTGTGTAGTCGTCGAGGCGGCCAGCGTATGGCCAGCCGGTATCGTGCAAGTACAGCGACGGGACCTGCTCGCTTGCGCTGTGCACCGTGGCAAAATCAATGTCCTGCATCGGGGACCACGTCGTCGGCAGCAGCAGCTTGGAGATCACCTCGCGGCGCGATTGCCACGCCGCTGCGTACCACCGGCGCCACGCGTCGTCGTGGCGCGCGCGTTCCACGAGCCGTCCCCAAGCATCCCAATCCCGGATCGCAGTAATGGCGATGGCCTGATAGCTGGGGCCCGTGCCGTGTGTGTGATGCCAATACCACAGCAGCCGCGCGTCGCCGTCACGTTCCATGAGCGGCAGCCATTGCGCGCGCAGTGCGTCCTCGAACTCGTCCATCTTGCCGCCGACTATTTCGTGGGTTTCGTGGAGATAGATCATCGGTGGGTCCTCCTTGGGAGCATGTGTGGAGCGCCATAGCACAGGCGCCATGGTGAAATCCCGCCCGCAAGCGGTAGGGGCGGGTAGGCGGCATAAAGCACCGAATTGACGTAAGGCCTCGCTATCAGACGTTCCCCAACACACGATCAGCCGTGTGTACGGTGCAATCGCCCGCTTATACGGGGCGCAGAAAGGCTGCGTCAAGCGTTCCGGGTCTCTGGGGCTCTGGGCGAGGCCGTGGAGGTCCGCCGTGCCGTCGCGAGTGCCTGGCCACGGCACAGCTCGGCAATGGCTGGTTAGTCAGTGAACCAGTCGGTGGGGGCATCAAGGCCCGGCTGGGGTCGTTAAATCAAAGCAGGAGCCGCGATGCGACAAGCATTGACATACGGCTACTGCGTCGCGAAGATCGAAGACGGTTCGGAGGGCCGGGACGTCACCATGGATGAGAAGTCGTTGGCGCCGACGCTGCTGTTGGCGATGCCCCAGATGCAGGATCCAAACTTTGCCCGCTCGGTGGTCTTGCTGTGGCGGCACGAGCGCGAGGGGGCACTGGGCTTGGTGGTCAATCGACGCACCGAGACGCGCGTCGCCAGCGTCGTCGAGATGGATCCGCCGCCGCGGCATGACAGCGGTCTGCACATCTGGATCGGCGGCCCGGTGGTGCCGCAGCGTGGCTGGGTGCTCCTGGGATACGACCCCGGAACGCCCGATGCCATCACGGTCGCCGACGGCATGTATCTGTCGGCGTCGGTCGACGTCTTACGCACCATCATCGAGACGGTCGCCACGCCGGCGCGGCCGTGCCGCTTTTTCCTCGGCTATGCGGGGTGGGGAGACGGGCAGCTCGAGTCCGAGCTCGCCGCCTCGGCGTGGCTGACGGTGGACGCGTCTCGGCAACTGGTGTTCGACACCGATCCCGAAATCATGTGGGAGGCCGCAATCCGCAGCCTCGGGATCAATCCGTATGCCCTGCAGATGGGGACGGGCGTGCATTGAAGGCAGTGCTGAGTGCTGAGCCGATCGGGTATAGGCTCAGCACTCGGTCTTTCGCCTCTATTTCACTCAGGACTCAGCACTCAGGACTCAGGACTCAGGACTGCTTCCGGACGGTTCATATGGCGTTGATGGCTGACAAGAAGGCCGTGGTGTTTGGTGTCGCCAACGATCACAGC
>CAZTDK010000909.1:0-2753 GCA_964611965.1 uncultured Binatia bacterium (SeqCode)
GGCCGCGACACGCGAAGTCACGCTGACGCTGAGCGGTTCGTTGCCGGTCAACGGGGAGTCGACGATCATGCCGGCGGCGGATCAGCCCATGCCTTCATTTCTGGGTTGTGTGCAAGGAGGCGCGCAGCTCGGGGCTGCTCCAGCGGAAGAACGGATTGGTGGCCTTTTCCGCGGCGATGGTTGTCGGCGTCGTCGGTTGATTCTGGCGTCCTTGTGCGATGGCCCAGGCCTGCTTCTCACGCAATGCGGCGTTGTTGGGTTCGAGCGTCAGCGCAAAGCGCAGGTTCTTCTCGGTGTACTCGTGCCCGAAGTACACGCGCGTTTCGTCAGGCAGCGCGAGGAGCTTGGAGAGCGATTGCAGCATCATGGCGGCGTCGCCTTCGAACAAACGGCCGCAGCCGCCGGCGAAGAGGGTGTCGCCGGTGAAGACCGCGCGCTCGGATTCGAAGTAGTAGGCCACGTGTCCGGTCGTATGCGCCGGGATGAATATGATGCGCGCCGTCAGCTGGCCGATGTGGATCGTGTCGCCCTCGCGCACCTCGCGCGTACAGCCGGGAATGCGCTGACCTTGACCCGCGTAACCATAGACGTCCAGGGGAAGCTGCTTGAGCAGATCTTCGTTGCCGCCGATGTGGTCGAAGTGGTGATGGGTCGGCAAGATCGCTGCCAGTCGCACACCGTGCTCGCGCAGCACGCGCAAGACCGGCTCGGCTTCGGCGCAATCGACAATGCCCGCCTCCTTGGTGGGTTCGTCGATGATCAGGTAGGCGTAGTTGTCGGACAGCTGCGGGATGGGAATGACTCGCATGGCACGGCTCCTCAGTGTTGGTGCGCGCACTATAGCGGGAACCGCAGCGGGGAGGGAGAGAGGGCGTGAGGGCATGAGGGGTCTGAGGTCTGCGTTCCCCAAGCCCCCAAGCCCTCACTTTTCTTTTCCCCGCTCATCCGATAAGCGCCTGCGCATGGCGGAGACGGTGATCCAGAGCCACGGTCTCGCCCGGCGGTTTGCCGGCGTGACGGCGTTGCACGGCATTGATCTGCGCATCACGGCGGGCGAGGCGGTCGCGCTGTTCGGCCATAACGGCGCCGGCAAGACGACGTTGTTGCGCCTCCTCGCCATGCTGCTGCGGCCGAGCGCGGGGACGGTACATATCTTCGGGCGCGCGATTGCCGATGACGGCGACTTCATCCGCAGACGGATCGGATTTCTTTCGCACCAGAGCTTTCTGTATCCCGATCTGACGCCGACGCAGAATCTCGAGTTCTATGCCCGCATCTTTGGTGTGCCAGACGCCGCGCGGCGCGTGGACGTCCTCTTGGAACAGGTGGGGCTGGCTGGCTGGGCACATCGTCCGGTCCGGACGTTGTCGCGTGGGCTCGAGCAGCGGTGTGCGTTGGCGCGCGCGCTATTGCACCAGCCGGCGCTGTTACTGCTCGACGAGCCCTTCACCGGCCTCGATGTCGATGCCGCGCAAATGCTCTCCGACACGTTGCGCGCAGCGCATGCGGCCGGCACAACGTTGCTGATGGTCACGCACGACATGGCGCGTGGGTTCGACCTCTGCCGCCGCGGCATCATCTTGGCGCGCGGCCGATTGGTCTGGGACGGTAGTATCGCGGCGTCGGAGCACGCCGCCTTTGATCAGGCCTACGCCGCCGCGGCGCGCCGCTCCACTCAAGCCTCGGCACTCAGGACTCGAGACGCGCCATGCTAGCGTTACTGCGCAAAGACCTGCAGATCGAGTTCCGTACCAAGGAGACGCTCGCCTCGTTGCTGCTCCTGGGGTTGCTGACGCTCGTCGTTCTCAGCTTCGCCTTCGATCCGGCCAGTGAGCTGCGTACCGAAGCGGCGCCGGGGGCGTTGTGGGTGGCGGTCATCTTTGCCGGAGTGCTCGGGTTGAACCGCTCGTTCCTCGCTGAACGCGAGAACGAGTGCTTGCAGGGTTTGCTGCTCTGTCCGGTCGATCGGGGGACGATCTATCTCGCCAAGACCATCGGCAACTTCGTATTCATGATGGTGGCGCAGCTGTTCATCGTCCCGATTTTCGTATTCTTCTTCAATTTGCCGATGACGGTGGGGATTGGCGGCGTGTTTCTCACCTTGGCGCTCGGCGTCCTCGGCTTCGCGGCCGTCGGCACCTTGTTCGCGGCGATCGCGGTGCGCACACAGGCGCGTGAAGTGATGCTGCCGCTGCTGCTGTTGCCGTTGGTGGTGCCGATCTTCATTGCCGGCGTGAAGGTGACCGGCCGCCTGCTGGCGGGCAAGCCGCTTGCGGAGGTGGCGCCCTGGTTGAACCTCATGGTCGGATTCGATGTGATCTTCCTGGTTGTCGGCTGGCTGGTGTTTGAATACGCTGTCGAAGAATGAGGGGGCTGCGCCCCGCGTCTTTTCTATGGACCGCTCCCCCCTTTGGGAGCCTCAGGACAGGATTGGTCGCTGCGCGGTGCCTTCGCAGAACTTCACAGGAACTTGACTCGGCGCCGCATTATTCGTATCGCAATCGCCTAGCAGTGCACTTGGAAGCCCGCAGCGACCCATCGGGGAGCGGGCCATAGGAAGGACGCTGACCGCAGGTCATGTCCAGCAATCGCCGTCTCATTGATCTCGTCCTTGCGCCGCTCACCGGGCTCGGGATGTTGCTCGCCATCTACATGGTCTTCATCTATGTCCCCAGCGATAAGGTCCAGGGTATCGTGCAGCGCATCTTTTACTTCCATGTGCCGCTAGCGATCATGGAAGTAAAAGATGCGCT
>CAZTDK010000910.1:0-2749 GCA_964611965.1 uncultured Binatia bacterium (SeqCode)
GTATACTGCGAATTGACGATCTCGTATGCGCCGTCCGCGGAGGTGGTCACGTAATAGTAATACGCCACGTCCCAGCTATACGGCCCGTACGGAATCCCGACCGTGGTCGAGGTACCAAAGTGCGGGACTGGGCAATCAGCCGCAGTGTGCCCGTTGTAAAACGTCCACTGATCCGCCTGCGGCAAGTGGTGCCGCACCTGCGCGCACGCGTCCCCTAGAAACGGGTTCCCGGCAAGGTCCCAGTCGGCGATGTAGAGTGTCGTGTAGGTCACCGGCTGGCAGCCGCGACCGCTGCACGCGCCAGCGACAATCACCTCGCACGTCCCATGCACTGAATCGTCGGCATTGAACGACTGCCCCTCGCAGTAGGTCCGCGTGGTCTTGATAGCCGCGGGGACCTGCAGCCATGTGACCGTTGGATACGTCTGTGCTTGAGCAGGTCCGGCAAGCAATAGGCAGAAAGCCAAAAGTAAACCCTTCATGTTCTCTCTCCTCTCGGCCGTTGGTGACGGTGCAACGGATAGCCCAGGTCGGGAAACAAGGGAAGACAAATTCGGCGCGAGCCTATGCCGATCGCTTCAGTCAGCGCGGATGGACTTCTGACGTCCACTTGCTTACTCAAAGGTGATGTTGGTGGCGCCCCAGACGCACTCGACGCGTGTAACATGTCGATAAGACAGGCCGTTCTCTCCCACTACGGCCTTGGCCTCGCCCTTCGTGTGTAACGCATGCACAACGACTCAGGTCTTCAGCAACCACTGATTGACCGAGCATTTCGCTACCGGCAGGTGAGAGTCGGAATTGGGGTGGGGCTCAGCGCCCTACTGCTGCTTGCCGCTTTGACCGGTTACCGCGTTGATACCTTCACCTCTATCCCGAGTGCCTTCAGCTGGCTCTGTCACATCCTAGCCACAGTTGCCAAGTGGTGCATCGCCATCATCGTCACCTTACTCATTCTAAGTGACGCGCACGCATGGTTCGGCACGATCCGAAGCCTTGGGTTGCCATCTTTTCGCGTCTGTCGGCACGTCTACAGGCTTACGGAGCGTACGAAAGTCAAGTCCCACGTGGGCGGTTGCGCAATGGTCGCGTCGGGATTAGTGGTGCTGCTCGTTCTGCTGCTGCTTTGGCAACTAACCCGCCTCGATATTTTCTTGTGGCTCGGTGGGTTTCGCCTTGCGTTCATGCTCCACGAGCCACTGGACAACAGCCGCCCGCCGGCTGTGCTTGTGCTTGGTGCGTCACACCGCGAGGTCACGAAGCTCCAAGCTGAGATTCAGATGGTCGTACGTCACAATCGTGTCGTGTCGCTCTTGAATCTCCCTCCGGTGGCAGGGGAGTTAGCTCACGAGGTCCATGAATGGGATGTCTTTCGTGTGCCTGACAACGCAGATTGGGAACCGATGGTTCACGCCTTGGAGTCCATCACGCCCATCGTCGTACTGGATAGCCGCATTCAGAGTCAGCACGTGACGCGCGAATTCCAGTATATGTCGCATCCCCAGAGGATACACAAGCTGATTGTGGTACTCGCCGATGCGAACCAGCGACCAGTTGCGGGCAGCTATTCAGGGCTCCCATCAACGAGAGTGTGCGGGACAGCGAGAGCACTAGCAATTCTTCACGAGATGACGCGTTGTCGCGGGTCACTGCCGAAACCTGAACTGAGTGGAAAGGGGTTGCGGCCACAACGGCACCCCAGTGGCACCCGGCGCGCTTAAGTACGCGACAACAAAGAGATGACCGTCGGGTTCCTTCCCCGACGAACCCTTCCGATACAAGGTCAGGATCCGCTGCCGACCTGCACCGCAGCGCGGCTCCGCGCGCATGTGCACGTCTACTGCACGAAATGCATGGCGGAGTGGTTCGAACCGATCCGTTTCGGCCGAGAAGATGAGCGGACTTTACCGAGTTGCCGCCAGGTCGGTGACAGGGTGCAGGCGGCACGTAGAACTACGGCCGTAGTTCTCCTGGCTATTCAAATTCCGCGGCTGGCCCCACAATCGACGAATGCCGGCCGCACCGCCCAACCACTCCACGTAATATGGGCTATTCGGCCCGACTCAAAGGAGAATCCTGATGGACTGGTCGAAAGGCCGTGAAAGCGACAACGTCGTCGAGGACGATGGCAGTGGCAGCGGCAGCGGTGGCGGCGGCATGCGCTTCGGCGGCTTTCATCTGGGCATCGGTGGCATCGTCCTGGTGGTCATCGTCGGCCTCGTATTTCCCCAGCTGCGGCCCATCCTATTCAGCATGTTCCTGGGTAATAACTCGGTGGATTCCAGCAGCACGCAATATCGCGCTCCCGCACAGCCGGGCAAACCGCTGGACGCCAACGATCCGCAGGTCAAGTTCGTGCGATCGATCCTTGGCAGCACCGAGGATGTTTGGGGCGCGTATTTCCAGGCCAGCGGGCGGCAATATTCGCAACCGAAGCTCCATCTGTTTCATGGCACGGTGGCCTCGGCCTGTGGACGCGCATCGGAATCGATGGGACCATTCTATTGTCCGGGCGACCACATCGTGTATCTGGATCTGGATTTCTTCCACGAGATGGATACGCGCTTTCACGCCTCGGGTGACTTCGCTCGCGCATACGTGATCGCGCACGAGGTCGGCCACCATGTGCAGACTTTGCTCGGAATAATGCAGCAGGAGACTCGGGCGCAGCGCGATGGACAGCCGATGGAGGGTGCCAACGGCCAGTCCGTGCGCTTGGAGCTTCAAGCCGATTGTTTCGCCGGCGTGT
>CAZTDK010000911.1:0-2748 GCA_964611965.1 uncultured Binatia bacterium (SeqCode)
ATCTCTCCGCGGCCGGATTGATGACCGAGCCGAACCTCGACCGCTACGATGCCACCTGTGTCACCTGGCGTCATCCGCATCTGAGCCCCGAGCGGCTCACGGACCTGCTCTACGAATGCTACACCAAGTTCTACGCGCTCCCCGATGTGCTGATGAAGAGTGCGCGTTGGTATTGGCAGAAGCGGCACTCGGGAAACTACATGCTGAAATTGGCGACCGCGGCCTACTCGTTCATCGCCCGCACCGCCGCCGCGCAGCGCCAGCACCCCATGGCGGGTGGCATCGAGCGCATGGCGGTGGACCGGGTCGGTGACTATCTCGAGCTGCGGCGCCGCTACTACGGATTTGAATTGGCGCCGTTGCCGTTGAGCTTGCCCGTGCCGGCGCAGGAGCGCGAGCTGGCGGGCGCAGCCTTGCCGCCAGCGGCGCGAGCGGTGCACGCCGGTGAGCTTGTCGCCTAACTCTCCCGTTCAACCTCCCCGTTCGCGGAAGCATCCAATTGATCCACCGTCAGAGCCGAGGAGACACAGCGCGCGATCGCGGAACTGACCAGGCCGATTGGAACAGGGCAGCGGTATACCGGCCGATTGCAGGACCTGATGCCTGTCTGTCGAACGGGAACGATCTGAGACATCCAGTTTCCGGGAGGGATACTCAATGGCCGACCTTGCCGCTTTGCAGCACAATGGGTGGCCCCGGCCCCGGTTCCACCTTCGCCACTGGATGCCGCGTGTCCGCCGGCGCGAAAATCATTTGACAGGAGCCCCGCGGTGCGAGGTATATTGCACAACCGATATCCATAAGGAGGGTTGGAGCAATGCGACGAATCTGGTGCGCGGTTCTCCTGTGCGTAGGTGTGGTGCTCGCGGCGGTGCCGGTGCGCGCCGTCGATCTGACCGCTGACAGCGTTGATCTGTACGCGTGGGTCGACGCGAGCGGCAATCTGGTGATCATCGCCGATTTCATCGGCCCCGAGATGCCCGACGGCGGGCCCAACTGGGTCGGCTTCGACGACAACGTGCTCTACCAGATCCACATCGTGCGCGGGCCGACCAGCCTCGACGACGCGATCACCTATCAGTTCAAGTTCACCACGCCGCCCACGACATTTGTCGCGGAGACGACTGGCCTGACACCGGCCCAGCTGGTCGAGTTGCCGAGCACCAAGGGGCTTGAGTTCTTCGAGCAGCTTTCGGGCGGTGGGGTATTCAACCAGACCTATTCGGTCACTAAGATCGCGAAACTGCTGCCGACCAGCAAGACGCGCAAAGCCGTCGTTCTGTCGCCAGCCAACGGGTTCAAAGTGCCGCCACCGAACGTCGGGCCAACGACCAATGAGGTCGTCAACGGATTCACCATTGCGAGCGGTGACAGCTACGAGCAGCATTTCGTCGATGCGGTCGCAACGAGCACCATCGGCACGTTGGCGAGTGGCGAGGGTCGCGTGTTCGCCGGGCCGCGCGACAATCCCTCTTATGCAGACTTTGGCGCCATTTTCGAGTTGCTGCAGGTGCGGCCTTTCCTCGGTCTTGATGGTGGCAAGGACCTCGGCGGTTTCGGTCAGCAGGTGTGCACCTCTTGCACGCCGCGCGACTCGTTCCGCTACACCAACGTGCATACGATCGCGCTGGAGATTCCCGGCCTTATCGCCAATGGCGGCACCGCGGTCACCGCTGGACCCAGCGCCAATCAGACCCTCGGCATCTGGGTGTCGGCGAGCCGGCACTCGTCCACCATCCTCCGCGCGGACGGCACCACTGGGGCCCGCGGGGCCTATCAGCAGATCTCGCGCGGCGGCTTCCCGCTCGTCAAGCAAATGATCATCGGCCGGCAGGGTCAGGGTCTCTGGACCCGAAAGACGCCGAAGGACGAAACGACGCTCTTTGCCCAGTACTACGACAACCCGATCGCGGCGCGCGATGCGGCGGCTCTAGGGGACTACGCCAGCAGCGCGCCGCTGAACGTCTGCAACATCCAGAGCGGCGGCCCGCCGCTGACGAATCGCCTCGCCGATATTGAACCGGTCATGAACCTCAGCGTCTTCAACCCCGCGTATAGCGCCATCACCAGCTTCGGCGATGTGCTGCGCGTCGACCTCGGCACACCGATGGCCAATTTTCCGAACGGGC
The DNA here is from genome assembly GCA_964611965.1 of uncultured Binatia bacterium (SeqCode). Lineage (GTDB taxonomy): Bacteria > Desulfobacterota > Binatia > HRBIN30 > HRBIN30 > CAZTDK01. The sequence continues at coordinate 2,130 of CAZTDK010000911.1, forward strand.
GGCGCCTCGTCGCCGGCAGCAACGTCGAGAGCGTCGACGTGGTCGACACGACGATCAAGATGCTGTTGTGCACGCTCACCAACGCGTCTGTCAACTCGAGCCCGCTTCTCGGTGGCAACGCTCTAACGCCGAACACGCCATACGGCGGCATCCCCGACGGAGTCAACAGCAACGAGACCAACTACAGGACCACGTTCCCGTATCTTGCCGCCCCCTGGGCGGGGTTCGGTGCCAGCCCACACGCGCCGCCCGCCGACTGAGGTGCCGGGTTCGACGCACGCTCAGCGCGCTAGTCGACGGGAAGGATGTGATCGTCAAAGGCCACAAGCGTACGGATGCCGATGATGTAAGTGGCCCCTTCGGTGGTGCGCGCGGCATGCGGGGTGCGCGCAGGGAGCATTAGCTTATCTCCGGACTTGAGGTGATAGGTCTTGCCGGTGTTGAGATCACTGAACTCCATCGACCCTGCTACTATGTAGAGGGTCTCGTCGTCGCGATGACGATGCGGCTCATAGGTACAGCCCGGCTTGTCCACCCACGAGATGGGCCAGTAGCCGTCGTTCAGTATCCGTTCGGCCAGCCACGTATCGAGCTGAGCCCCGGGATTTGCGAGCCTCTG
>CAZTDK010000912.1:0-2741 GCA_964611965.1 uncultured Binatia bacterium (SeqCode)
TCGGCGATGACCGCCAGAGGATCGAGGTGGCGGCAAAGAAGGTTGACGGCGAGCAGCGTGGCGCCGCGGATCGCTCCCGCGGGAGGAAATTGCGGGCACACATAGCGGGTACCCGGTTGCCGGTTCGCGGCGGCACGCACGGCGTCGCGGCCGCTGGGCTGGTCCTCGATATGCACGATGGTGAGCGGCCCGGTGACGCCGGGTGTCGCAGCGTCGATTTCCACGACCACGGCCGCTTGCGGCGCTGGCGTCGGCGAAACCGACGGTGGGGGATGGGGAGCAGCTGCGGGCGCCTCGAGCTCGCGCAGTCGAGCGGCGAGCTGTGCCTGTTCGCCGCGCTGGCTGTCCAACTCGGCGGCGGTGGCGGCGTGGGCGGCACGTACGATGGCGACTTGCTGGGATAGCGCCTCCCGTTCACTGGAGGCCTCGCGCAGCAGCCCCTCTTGTTGCTGCGTGGTAGCGCGTTCGCGATGCAAGTCCGCCGCGTGCCGCTCCGCTGCTTCCGCTGATGCCCGTTCGAGGTCAGCCAGCTGCGCCTGCAAGCCGTCGTGCGCGCGCTGCAAGCCCGTGAGCTCTTCCCGCAACACCGCGGCACTGCGGCGCAGCTGCTGCCGCTCGTCCTGGAACGCGACACTGGCGCTTTCCAGTGTGGCGACCTGCGCGCGCAGCGCTTCGCGCTCGGATTCGGCGCCAATCAAGGTGTGTTCAAGCTGGTGCGTGGTGGCCGTCGCCGTCTGTAGCTCGCGCTCCAGCGCGACCCGCTGCTCACGCAGGTCGCGCAACGTGACCGCGGCGGCATCGGCTTCCTGCCGGACCGCCCGGGTGTCCGTATCACGTTCGGCAAGCCGCTGGCGCAGGTCGGCGACGGTCGCGTGCATTGCGCCCACGTCTGCTTCCAAGTCGCGAGCCCGCTGCGCCTCGGCGGCGCCTTCGTTGCGCGCTGACAGGAGACGACCGGCGAGATCCACGCTTTCCTGCCGTACCCGGGCGACCTCTGCTGCCAAGTGCCGGTTTTCGGCGACGGATTGCGCCTGCTGATCACGCACAGTGACAAAGTCGTGGGCCAGATGACGATGGCGTGTTTCGGCCGCTCCGAGCTGTGCCTGGAGGGCCGCATGGCGTGCGGACCACTCGGTGAGATCCCGTGCGCCCGCTGCCTCGCGTGCCTCTGCGCCGGTGAGCGCGGCGGACAACGCCGCCATCTGGTCTTCGAGCCTGGTGTTGTGCGCCCGCGCCGCCGGCAGCTCATCGCTGAGCTGGTCAAGGACTGCTTCGCTGTCGCGCGCTAGACGGTCCAGGCGCGCGGCCGCGGCCACGAGCTCTGCCTGGGCGCGCGCGCGTTCCGATTGGCTGTTGGCTTTCAGCGTGGCGATCTCTTGATCGCGCCGGCGCAGGGTTTCTTCGAGCGTGGCGAGCCGCTGTTCGCCGAAGCCTTGCATCGCCTCGAGCCCTGCGGCGGCTGCGCGTTGCTCTTCGAGCTCGCCGAGGGTTTGGGCGAGAGTCGTACCGAGGCTACGCAGCTGCGTTTCGAGCTCCGCCACCTGTGGTTGGGGCGGCTGAGCGCTGTCTCCGGCAGGTGCCGCGTCAGCAGTGCTCGCCGCGACGCGCAGGGTGATCAGCTCGCGCTCGCGTTCGGCAAGCGTTGCCTGGACGCTGGCCAGACGGCGCTCGGTGGCTTCGAGGACGGTTTGCAGCTCGATGCAGATAATCTGCTGCTCCTCGAGCTGCGCTTGGATGGATTGGACTGTTGGGTCGGCCGCTACGGTCCGGTTGGCGCCGTTGGTGGCGCCTGCAGCATGCCCGTGTCCGGCCGTATCGGATGGGCGGTCGATGCTGGCACGCGCCGCGCGCGCCATCTCGGCGGTGCGCTTCGCCGCGGTCAGCTGCGCCTGCAGCGTCGTCGCCCGCTGCTCGGCCACGGCAAGGGCGGCGCGCAACTCGACGGGAGCCACGCGAGCTTCCGCGAGCTCGCGCAGCGTGTGCTCGAGCGTCAGCTCGGTGGTGTGCAGCCGTTGCTCGGTGTCGCTGAGGCCACCGGCCTTCGCGGCGGCCAGACGTGCTGCGAGGGCAAACTGCTCTGCGCGCAGGCGCTCCAACTCAGCCGCGTGCGCCGCGCGTGTCGTCGCCAGCGCGTGCTCGAGTGCCTGGCACGCCGCGTCGCGGGCGCGCAGCTGTTCGCGCAGTGGGGCCAATGCCACCGCAGCATCCGTTCGCGTCTCGATCGTGGCGACGGGATCCGTGGCGCCGGCGGGCTGCCGTTCAAGCAGTTGAGCCGCGAGCTGTTGGTCGCGCTCGGCAAGCATCCGCTCGAGCGCGATGAGTCGCGGCTCCGTTGCTTGCAGTACTGTTTGGAGCTCCACGACGGTGACGCGCCGCTCCTCGATCTGTTCCAAGGCATGCTGCAGGCTGGCTTGGACCTGTTTGAGACGCTCTTCGGTCGTGGTGGCATGCCGCCGTTCGGCGCGCAGTTCGGCCTCCAGCAGGCGGAGCCGGATGTTGGGAGCAGCCGAGCGCGTGGGTCCCGATATCCCGGGCGCGGCGACGGTCGCGCCGTTGATCGGTGCGGACTGCCCGATCGCGTCGACGGCACCTCCAGTGTCGCGCCCCGGTTCCTCGGGCGTGGTGCCCGGCGGGTGCAATACGCTCACGATAGCGACGCCGCCCCGCTGTTCGTCTCTGGGTGTAGCGGCGGCGGCCCGTCCGGCGGCGGCCCTGCGGGCAGCGGCTCTTCTATGGCCCGC
>CAZTDK010000913.1:0-2740 GCA_964611965.1 uncultured Binatia bacterium (SeqCode)
ACGACTACATGAGCAAGGGGATGGCGCAAAACAAGAGCCGTGCCGACTGGGCGAAGGAGCAACAGTGGTCGATGCAGATGTCGGACGCCAAAATCTTCGAGTTCCACGTCTACCCCGGCAAGATCGAAGGTGAGACCGCGCGCGTCCCAAACCTGCTGATCTCGCAGGACAAGTTCCTCAACCAGCTCGGGTTGCCGGAACACGAGCTGTACACCTTGATCCGCGAAGACGGCCGCTGGAAGATCGATCAGCAGCTGCTGCTCGAGCATGCCGAGCAGAGCAAATGGTTCCCGACGCCGGCGCCGGAGGGAAAGTGAGCCCGGACGGGTGGCGTGACGGCTTGACACTCGGGGCCGAGAGTCTGTACAGCAAACCTGTTGGAGAATGCCGCGGAAATCGCAGCACACGGGAGGGATCATGCGAGTTGTGGGTTGCGTCCGTCTGCTCCTCGGTTTGATGGTTTTGGCCGCCGGTAGCGGCTGTCATCGTGAGGTCGAAGATGTCCCGCTCCTGGCGCGCCTGATCGGGATCTCCGACAAGTTCTACGACGTGCAAGCCATCGATGCCGACCATGTCGTCGTCGTCGGCTATGGCGGGAAGATCCTGACCACCAGCGATGGCGGCTTTCAATGGTCGAAGGTGGAGAGCGGCACCAACCGGGCACTGTACCGGGTCCGTTTCGTCGATGCCAACAACGGCTGGATCTCCGGGCAGGAAGGTTTGATGCTGCACACCACCGACGGTGGGAAGACTTGGGAGCGGCAGACCACCGGGACGTCGGTGTACCTGTTCGCGGTTTCGTTCGTGGATGCCAATCACGGCTGGGCGGTGGGCGACAAGTCGATCTTGCTGAAGACCGTCGACGGCGGGAAGACCTGGAGCCTCCACAAGATCACCACGGCATCGCAAGAGCACCTCAGCGCCGAGGAGGCGGTGGCGTCACAAGATCCGGTGCTCTACGACGTCCAGTTTCTGGATGCCAACACCGGCTGGGTGGTCGGCGAGTTCGGCCACATCACGCACACCACCGACGGCGGTCAGACCTGGACCGAGCAGCAGGGGAGCTTGATCGGTGGGGACATCTTCGACGCCCTCGACCTGCCGACCTTTTTCGGCGTGCGCTTCGTCGATGCCCAGGAGGGGCTCGCCGCGGGTCTCGACGGCAAGATCGCGCGCACGCACGACGGCGGCGCCACGTGGGCGTTCGAGAAGATGCAGCTCGAGTATCCGATCGTCGACCCGCTGTTCACGCCGATCCTCTTCCCCGACGGCACCGGCTGGGCGGTGGGGGCGGCGGGCGAGGTGGTGCAGGTGGGCGGCCCGGACGCCAAGTGGCAGCGCGCCAAGCTCGGCATGGAGGTCGCGACCTGGTTGCGCGGCATGTACTGGCTCGATCGGAATGACGGGTGGATCGTCGGCGGCCTCGGTCTGATCCTGCATACGAAGGACGGTGGCAAGTCGTGGGTGCCATCGCTCGCGTAACCCAAGATGAGACAACAGACCAGAAAGACAACGGACAACAGACCGGCAAGGACTGCCTTCTTCGTCTGTGGTCTCGGCGTTCGTTGTCTGTGATCGATCGTGTAGAGGGGAGACCGAATGGCGCTCAACTATGACGTGCCTCAAGATAAGCGTCTGCTCTATTGGTTGGGCGACAAGCTGATCGACTACCGACACCCGGTGTCCATCGTCGTGATCTTGGTCACGGCGCTCTTCGCGTACTGGGGCTTCCAGCTGAGCCTGGTGACCAGCTTCGGCGATTTGCTTCCCCAAGACCACCCCTACGTCAAGATCCACAACAAGTACTCCGGGACGTTCGGCGGCGCGAATAACATCAACATCATGCTCGAGGTGAAAGACGGCACGATCTTCACCCCGGAGACGCTGAACAAGATCTGGGACATGACGCAGGCGCTCGACAAGGTCTATGGCGTCAACCACAACCAGATCGACTCGATCGCGCACCGCACCGTGCGCTATCTGAAGGTGGCCGCCGGCGGCACCATGCGCGCCCAACCGGTCATGCTCGGCAAGGTGACGTCGGCGGAGGATGCGGCAGCGATCCGGCGCTACGTCCACAATTCCGAGAACATCTACGGTTTGCTCGTGTCGCTCGATGACAAGGCCGCACTGATTCGCGCCAATTTCATCGAGGGGCGCCTCGACTACAAACGGATCTTCACCGAAGTGAACGATGGTATCATCAAACCCTTTGAAGGGCCCAACTCCGAGATCTACGTTGCCGGCGAACCGCGTCTCTATGGCTGGGTCTACCACTACTCCGGCGACGTGTTCTTCATTCTGGTCATCACCTACTGCATTGAGTGGGTGCTGCGCTGGATGTACTTCCACGACTGGCGCGGCGCGTTGCGACCGACGATCACCGGGCTGATCGCGGCGGCCTGGGGCCTCGGCTTCATTCACCTGATCGGCTTGGCGCTCGATCCCTTGATGTTGGTGATGCCGTTTCTCATCACGGCGCGCGCCGTCAGTCACGCCATCCAGATGCACGATCGCTACTACGAGGAGTTCGAAAAGAGCGGGTGGCACAAGCGCCGGGCCATCGTCGCCTCGTTCGGCGAGCTCTTCGTGCCGACCCTCTCCGGCATTACCGCGGACGCTTTCGGCGTCCTGGTGATCCTGCTGGTGCCGGTGGTCATGCTGCAGAAGTTGGCGATCACCGCGTCGTGGTGGATCCTGGCGATCACCATCGCGGAAATGCTCCTGAACCCAATCGTGT
>CAZTDK010000914.1:0-2735 GCA_964611965.1 uncultured Binatia bacterium (SeqCode)
GTCCGCCCCAGTCGGTCGCTTGCGAGGGAATCGTGGAGCAATACGTGAGACAGCTAGAGCCCGGCGGACACGTCAGCGTGGGCGTCGGTGTGGCCGTTGGCGTGTTGGTTTGGCCGAACGCCGCGGTGCTGGCCAATGTCATTCCCAGGAGCATGGACAGCCAGCCGGCAAGCGTTGCCCGACGACACAGTATCCGTGCTATGGGTTCCGCTTGCGTACGAGTTCTATGTGCAAATGGCATCGTATCTCACTGTGTCCTACTAACCTTGGCCTGCACCTCGGACTACACTCATGCGCAGTCGGGCGCCCGTCTGGCATGGCTTCAACGCAAGCCCCTCGCGTGCAACCGGTTCCGCGACGTCGCGTGCGCAGGTCGCGTCCGAATTGAGTCGGGAATACGCCGGCAGGTTCAAATCAACATGAGCCTCGATATACCTGCTGCAATCCACGGTAACCTGCTCAAATCGTCCCCATGGTGTGTCGTCCTTTGCGCGCGCTGCAGAGCAACCCCTGTGCCGGCCGCCCTCGCGTGGATGCGTGCGGATGTCGGAACGTCGGCCGTAGCCAACACCTTGGTACAACGTCAGATGCTTGTCGCCGCTTGCCGTAAGGTGCCGCAAAATGTCACCTGACCGAAGCGCGCACATGAGGTAGCCAATGCCATTCGCAAATATCAACGGATTCCGCATGTACTACCGCGACGACGGCGCGGGGCTCCCGCTGCTCTTCGGCCACGGCCTGATGGGTTCCATCGCGCAGCAGGAAGCGCTGTTCGAAAACCTCCAGCCGCTGCGTGCCGCCAATCGTGTCGTCACCTATGACGCACGCGGCCACGGGCTTTCCGGCCATACCGCCGATCCCGGCGACTACTCGTGGGCGGCGCTCGCCGGCGACATGCGTGGCTTGATGGCGCACCTTGGCATCACGCGCGCGCACATCGGTGGCGGCTCGATGGGCGCGGGCACCAGCCTCATGCTGGCGCTCGCACATCCGGAATCGGTTGCGAGCCTGATACTGGTGCTGCCGCCGCCGTTCGGCGACGATCTCGTGGAGCCGCAACAAATGTTCATGCTCTTGGCGGCGGCCATCGAAAACCTCGGGCTCGAGGCCGCGGTCGAGATCGTGACTCAGGTTCCGCAAATGCAAGAGCTGAAGGCCAGCGCTCCGCAGCGTTACGCGCTGTTTCGCGACGGCTTCCTGGCGCTCAATCCGGTCGGCATCGTTGCCGCGATTCGCGGTCTCTTCGGGGGTGGCCAGATCCCCACACAGCGCTTCGGCGAGATTACCGCGCCGACGCTCATCGTCGCGCATGACGGCGATCCGATTCATCCGCTGAGCTCGGCGCACCTGCTGGCGCAATCGCTTCCCAACGCGCGGCTGTGGGTGGCGCCGTCTCCGAACTATTTGCAGGCGCACCCGGAAGTCACCGTTGAAGTAGTCGGTCAGTTTCTCGACGCACAGGCGGCACGGGTGTCCTGAGGGCGGCGTCCTCTCCCGCGGAGCTTTGACAAGTCCCGCGGGCGCGCACTATCGTCGACGCGATGAAACGCCCGTCGCGTGCGGAACAACACCCTCCGCAGGCCGGCGCCGTGAAAAGAGCCCCCGCGACATCCAGGACGCTGCTGCGCCGAATCGCCCCAAATCTTTTGCTGGTTTTCGGCTCCGTCGTGCTGGTGAGTCTGGCGACAGAGGTGGCGTTCCGAATCTACTTCCACGGGACATTGGCCACCGAATATTTGCAACAGGAGGTCAATGCCACCTGGCTCGGGGACTTCACGCAACCGAGTGCAAACACCGCGCTACGCTACGAGCTGAAACCCGGTGTCGATGTGAACTGGGGCGGAGTCCGCGTGGTTACCTCCACCGACGGCACCCAACGCATCGCTTCCGCGCATGCCCCCCCCGCGCATCCGGCGTTGAAGATCGCTGTTCTCGGAGATTCTTCGTCATTCGGTTGGGGCGTCCCGTACGAGCAGACCTATGGTGAATTGTTGCGCCAGCTGCTGGAGCAGCGCCTGGGGCAACCTGTTGAGGTGCGCAACTACAGTGTGCCCGGCTACAACACCGCACAAGAGCGCGTGGTGTTCGAGTCATATGTGCTGCCGTGGAAGCCGGATCTGCTCATCCTGCATCACGACTTCAACGACGCCGACCCGATCGAGGGCAAGCCGTTGAACTACATGGCTGCCGACTACGGCGACAATCCGCTGCGCAGCGTGGCGATCAAGTGGTTCCTGCGCGGCATCTACCAACGACAAATCAATCGGGTGATGTGGGTGCCGGAAGATCCGCAGCACCCCACGCAGGTGTATGCGCACTACCGCTGCGCGGGTCCGCTCTATGAGCAGCACCTGCGCGATCTCGCAGCCATTGCCCAAGAGGCCACACGCCACCACATCCGCCTGCTGGCCTTCATCTTCAATCCCTGGCTGCAGCGGCAAACGGACTTCGAGCAGGATCCCTTCTATACGCTGCTGCACCAGCCGCTCGCGCGCGCCTTGCAGAGCGATGGGTTCACGGTCGTGGATAGTTATCCGCTGTATCAACAAGTCATGGCGAGCAACGGTTGGGAAAATCTGAGCCCCTTGTGGGTGGGGCCGAAGGATGCCCATCCCAGCGCCTCCGGGCACGGCTTCATCGCGCGAGTGCTGTTCGAAGATATTCTCAGCACCGGCATGCTTGACGCGTCCGCAAAGCCGTGAAGTGAGCCCGACGTGCTACTGCACGCGCACGCG
>CAZTDK010000915.1:0-2728 GCA_964611965.1 uncultured Binatia bacterium (SeqCode)
CCGCCTCCACCCAAATCCCTACGCCTTCAGAGTTCGCGTGAATGATGCGGGCTAACATGAGCATGCCGTCGGCGGCCTCGATGGGTGCGAGAAGCTGCCACTGCGGCGACATGGGATGCTCTCCCTGTAAACACCTCAGTTCCCGAATGGGATCGTCAGTTCCGTCTCGTTCGTGTCCACCACGAACACCGCGAGGAGCTGGGCCGGCTTCGTCTTGCTGGCATTGGCGCTGACGGCGTGGCGGTCGCCGGGTAGCTCGGAGAAGCTTTGTCCGGCCTTGTAGGTCGTCACCGGTCCGTCGTTGACCTGACTGCGGATCGCACCCTCGAGCACGGTCGCATAGATGAACGCGGATTTGGGATGCGTGTGACCAGGCGAGTAGCCGCCCGGACCGTATTCGACGAGCACCCCCTTGATGCTCTTGCCGGGAACGTTCGGCAGCTCATGCTGGTAGACGAGGGTCACCTTGGCGTTCTTCGACTGCGGCGCTTCGGCGAGGGCGCTGCCGAGCGCCAGGGTGGTGAGAAGCAGCGAAAAGAGGATGCGTTTCATGAAGCACCCAGTCCTTCGGCTGGCCGATGCGGGATCGAGGCTCCGGCCTGCGAGCGGCGGAGCCATTCGTTCAAACCGATGCGGCCGAGGCGCGCCTCGCCCAACGGCACGAGCGAGTGCTCCTCGACCCGGCCGCCCCAGTATCGGGCCTCGGGGTCGCTCACGACCGCACGCGGGTCGCCCACCGCTTTCAAATAGCGGGCGACGATTTCGTTGAACGGCGCTCGTTCCGGTCCAGCGATCTCGACGATGCCGTTGCGCGGCGGCGCGAGCGCCACGTCGGCAACGATGGCTGCAACGTCGTCCGCCGCGATCGGCTGGAACAGGCCGGGCGAAAGCCTGACCTTGTTTCCATCCGCGCTTGCAGAGGCGATGGGCCCGAGGAATTCCAGGAACTGGGTCGACCGGATGATGGTGTAGGGGATACTGGAGGTCTTGATTAGTTTCTCTTGGGCGACCTTGGCGCGGAAATAGCCATTGTCCGGCGACCGGTCGATCCCGACGATGGAGAGCGCGACATGGTGCCGGACGCCCGCTGCGGCCTCCGCCGCGAGAAGGTTGCGGCCGGAGGTCTCGAAGAATTCCAGCACTGCCTTGTCTTCAAATGAGGGCGAGTTGGCGAGGTCGATCACCACCTGTGTGCCAGCCATGGCCTCTTTGAGGCCCTCGCCGGTGATGGCGTTCACGCCGGTATTCGGCGAGGCGGCGACAACCGTGTTGCCGCCCTGGCGTAGAATGGGGACGCTCTTCGAGCCGATCAGGCCGGTGCCACCGATAACGACGATCTTCATTGCAAACCTCCTGTTTGATAGCCAGCAAGCTGGGGTTTGTGATGATCGTGCGACAAGCCGCCGTCAGCGAGCTGTGGTCCAGCGGAGTCCAGGTTTCTCTTGGCGCAAGCATGCCATATGCCATAACTGTAGCGGGGAGGGGCTGTAGCTGTCTAGCCGCAGCGAGTGAGATCGAGAAGAAGTTCCTACAAACGCATGGTAAAGAGTTGCAGAACAGCCTGTATACGCGGGGTCAATCTGAGATTGCGCGACTGAACGCGTGTGCGGAACGTTTGAGGGTGACGCCTGGCGCGGCAACCGGCGGTAGGCGGCTGCACCGAGTGATGGGAATTCGTTGGACCCCACCCAAAATCTCTCTTGGAGAGCGGGCTGGTGCCTGCCGCTTGACCGCACCGCCGAATTGCGGCGAAAGTCACCGCGACCAAGGAGGCCATGCATGACACTGCGGATCGTCGACGGCGACGCCCACTTGCTTGAAGGAGCGGAGTTCATCTCCGAGCTGATGGAGGCGCATCCCGACAAGGTGCGCTTCGAATCAACCGGCGGCATCAGCGGCGCGACTATCGAAGGCAAGCGCTTTCCGAGCTCGTCCGGCAAAGGCTGCGGTGTCGACGCTGCTACCAGCCTGACACTGAAGGCCAACAATCCCTTCGAGCCGCACGGCGTCATCGCTGATGCGGACCGCGAAGGGATCGAGGTCATGGTCTGCTACCCGAGCCTGGGTATCGGTGCGACGGCGTTCGACGACGCCGCGTTTGCGGCAGACTTTGCGCGCCGTTGGAACCGCTGGGCGGCGCGCTTCTGCGGGCGTGCCCCCGATCAACGCCTGCGCGCCGTCGGCATCGTCCCATTGCCCGACTCTGCGGCCGCGGCCGGTATGGTGGAAGAGATCGCCACGCTCGGACTCGTCGGGGTCACTGTGCCGACGGGATTGCGTGACGGCCGCAATCTCGATCACCTCAGCTTCGAAAGCTTCTGGAGCGCCGTCGAGAATGCCGGCTTGCCCGTCGGTGTGCACGGCGCGCCCGGTATGCATATCCCGGTGCCCGGCGCCGATCGGTTCGACAACTATGTGCAGGTGCATGCGGTGAGCTTTCCGTTCGACCAGATGCTCGCGCTCACCGCGCTGACGTTGGGCGGCGTGCTCGAACGCCATCCGCGGCTGCGCGTCGCGTTTCTCGAGTCCGGTGTCGGCTGGGTGCCATACTTTCTGGAGCGCCTCGATGAGCATTTCGAAAAGCGCGGCCATCAAGTGCCGGAGTGTAAGCGCCCGCCATCCGAGTATACGGCGCGTGGCCAGTGCATTTTCAGCTGCGAGCCGGAGGAGAAAGGTATCGCCGTCGCCGCCGCGGCGCTCGGTGCCGACAAGATCATGTACGCCAGTG
>CAZTDK010000916.1:0-2728 GCA_964611965.1 uncultured Binatia bacterium (SeqCode)
TCTCGTTCCCGCTGCCGTCGCTACCGCCCTTCCAAGATCGCGAGGTGTGCCAGATACATACCTTCGGACGAGCGGGCGAACCGTTCGTCGATTCGATCGTCCAGCCGAACCAGACTGTCCATCTGTTCGAGCTGAGCGGCCACATGCACGAGCACGGCAAGCGCTTCCGCATCTTCCGCGGCCATTTCAGGTGCAAAGGCGGTGCTCAAGCAGGCCAACCCTGCTCCGGGTTGAATCCGGAGATGTGCCCGAGCGGAACGTGCACCGATGACGGCGGCCGCGATCCGCAGGCCAGCCTGCTGTATGAGAACTTGGTCTACAACGATCCGGTCATCGTGCGGCCGGATCCGCCGATCGAGATCTCCGGCGCAGCGCCGATTGCCGACCGGTCACTGACATTCTGCGGTCACTGGGACAACGGCTTGGCGCCAAATATCGAGGGGGTGAAGCGGCGGTCGACATCGGCTCCGGCCGCCTCCGTCGATTTCCATGGCGTGGGGCTCAGCGTCGGCGGGCCGTGCGCAGGGTCGGCAACACGCTGCATCGGTGGCCCGCATCACAACGAACTGTGTTCCCAAAAAGACGCGAACTGCGATTCCAGTCCCGGTGCCGGCGACGGTGACTGCGATGCCTGTCCGCTGACCGGCGGCATGCGCACCACCGACGAGATGTTCATCCTGTTCGGGAATTACTGGCTCGATCCGCAAATTTCGACGCCCGTCCCGACCGTGGTACCAACCGCAACCCCAACCCCATCCCGTTCCTGTACCGGCGACTGCAACAACGATCAGACCGTGACCATCGATGAGATGCTCACGCTGGTGAACATCGCCCTCGGGACGGCGAACCGCTCAGCCTGCACCGCGGCGGATGCAAACAACGACGGCCAGATCACTATCGACGAGATCCTCGCCGCTGTGAACAACTCCCTGAATGGCTGCGGCGGCTGATTATCTACGGTACTGAAAGAGCCTATCGGCAGCGCCCTGGGAAGCTAGCCGCCTGTCGGACTTGGCAGTGCTTAGCGACCAACGGGAGCGGTCCATAGAAAAGACGCCGACCGCAGGTCCTAGTTCATGGAGCCAGTCGCACCACGCCGCCAACAGCGCGCGCACTGCGCCCGCCTCACGCGTTGCTGCGAGCAGTCGTCGTGTACGGGTCACCAGTACCGCAGTCCCGTGAATCCATCGATCGTCCGTCACGCCGTCAATCTAGTTGCGCTGGGTCTCGCAACGCTGGCGGCGATCCCGTGCGCTGCGCCGCCGGCGCGTGCTCACCAGACGCCGCGACCGCTTGCACTTTGGGGCGGCTTCGCGGCACCGGAGGCGCGTTGTCAACGCATTCTGAGCTGGGCCGCTGAGGGGTGTGCCACCACGGCATGGAAGCTGAGCGGCGGCTGCAGCGCTGCTCAGGCAGACGGCGCCTCCTGCGACACCACGGCGACGCGCGCCGCGATCAATCAGGCGCACGCGGCCGCTCTCGACGTCGCGGACGGCGCCTGTGCGAGCGTCGATCTGTCGTCGATGGGATTTTCAACGCCGATGGATGTCAACATCGATGTCGACATCTTTTGCCAGGAGCTCGAAGATGCAATGGTTTCCGCGGTGTATAGACCGGCAACGCAGCGGGGAGTAATCGGCGCAGTGAAGAACCCGACGGCGGCGTGCATTGCGGCGACGGCCAGCGCCGCCACACGCCTGCTGCGCCTCGCGCTTCGCGACCGCAGCCGACTCTTCGATTGGATCGCCTCCTTCGCCTTCGGCCCGCAGGAGAAGCTTGCGTTGGTCACCGCGTCGTCGGCGCGCATTCAGCATCTGCAAACCGCCACGAGCCTGCAGCTGACGGCGCTCTGCCCAAACTTCACCTCGCTCTATGGCCGCACCCCGAACGCCTTCCTGAAGCTGGTGGCCCAGCGCGCCGACTGCTTTTCCGCCCGCACTTATGTGCAAGACGCCGTGCAGTGCCCGCAGTCGGTGTGCGGCAACGGCATGCGCGAGGCCGGCGAACAATGTGACGATGGCAACCTCATCGACGGGGATGGCTGTGATCACACCTGCGGTACGGAAACCGCGCCGACGGGGCCGTGAAGCCGGGAGGCCTTACGTCAACTAGCAAGAGGCCGCGTGACTGCCGCGGATGAACTTTTGCCGGTGCCCCGGTCCGGTTGGCGAACCCGACGGCGATTCAGATGTAGAGTGGTCTCAAGCACAGCGACGATGACACCGACGCGCGCTGGCTGGCGGAGTTGTTACGCTTGGGCATCGTGCCGTAGCCAAGACGGCCGACAGCCCGCACCACGTGGAAGGAGTGGTGGACATGTTGTCGACAGTCTTTGCGGCTGCGGTTTGCACACCCCTTTCAGGCGTCAACTTTCTGTGCCGCGCCACGACACCGCGATCTTGTAGAACGGATACAGACTCTGTTTCAGCCAGAGGCTCGGCAGCGCCTTCCACGCGCCGTCCGTTTCGATCATCCAACGTTCGATTCGTGCCACCCCGGTCGGGGGGTAGCACCCGAAGTCCTTCACCATGGTGCCAAACAGCCAGTCCCACACAACAATGTGCTCGCCGAAGTTCCGGTCGAAATGCTGCGGCTCAACGGAGTGGTGCACGCGATGGAACTGCGGGCTGGCCAGGATGTAGCGCAGCGGACCGAGGTTGGTGCGGACGTTGGCGGTATCCGTTCGGCCAGCCACGTATCGAGCTGAGCCCCGGGATTTGCGAGCCTC
>CAZTDK010000917.1:0-2724 GCA_964611965.1 uncultured Binatia bacterium (SeqCode)
CGTTTTCCGCGGATACCCACCCGCTCAGCGAGACGAACCAGCTCCGCCACCGATTGCGCCCGCATTTTCTTCATGACTTGCCCGCGGTGAACCTTGATGGTCTTTTCGACGGTGCCGAGATCGTAGGCGATCTGCTTGTTGAGCTGGCCGGCGACGACGTGCTCCAGGACCTCGCGCTCGCGCGGCGTCAGCGCCGCGAGGCATCGCTGGATGTCGGCGACTTCGGCGTGCGTCTGCCGTTGCAGGCGATCCTTCTCAACGGCGACGCGAACGGCCTGGAGCAGGTCGGCATCATTCACCGGCTTGGTCAGGAAATCCACGGCGCCTCTTTTCATCGCCTGCACGCTCATTGGGATGTCGCCGTGGCCGGTGAGAAAAACGATGGGCCGTTCATGGCCGCTGGTGGCCATGGCTTGCTGGAGCTCCAGCCCGTTCAGTCCCGGCATGGCCACGTCGAGTACCAGGCACCCGGGCGCGTCTGGATCGTGGCGATCAAGGAACTCGCGCGGCGAGGTGAAGGTGGCCGCCACCAGGTGCGCCGAGCGCAGCAGGCGCGAGAGGCTCTTCAACACGGCGGGATCGTCGTCCACGACGAAGACGGTGGGAACGGGCGGCAGGTGAGGCGACGGATTGCCGGCCATGGTCAACGAGCGCCTCTCTGCGCGAGCGCCAATTCATCCAGCGACGCGTGACGTAACGTGCCGCGGGGCTCCCCCTCGTCCGCCACCACCTCGTTCTCCCCCGGCAACGTAAAATGAAACGTGGCGCCTCCTTCCGGGTTGTTGGTGGCCCACAGCTTCCCGTGATGTGCCGTGATGATCGTGCGGCACACGGCCAGACCAAGGCCCAGGCCGTGCGCCTTGCTGGTATAGAACGCGTCGAAGATCCGTTCCGGATTCTCCGGGGCAATGCCCGCGCCACGGTCGGCGACTGAGATGCGGACGTCGTGTCCCGCAAGATCGGTGAAAATCGTGAGCTGGCGGTCAGCCGGCTCCGCGCCGGCCATCGCATCGCAAGCATTCATCACCAGGTTGAGCAGCACCTGCTGGAGTGGCACACGGTCGCCGTTGAGCATGGGCAGGTTCGGGGTGAGCTCGGTCTGCACGCTGATCCCTTGATTCACCAGCTCGCTGTGCGCCAGCGTGAGCACCTCCTCGATCACCTCGTTCACGTCGAGCGGCTGGCGCTGGACCGCGCCGGTTTTGAATAGCAGGCGCAAGCGGCGGATGATCTCCCCGGCGCGTTTGTCCTCCGCCACGATGTCCGCGATGATCTCGCGCACCTCGTCGAGATCGGGCTGCTCGTGCGCGAGGAAGCGCCCTGCCGCTTGCGCGTTGCTGAGGATGGCGGTCAGCGGCTGGTTCAACTCATGCGCGAGCGCGCCGGACAATTCGCCGAGCATGGTGACGCGTGACAGGTTGGTCAAGCGGTCGCGCTGTCGCGCCAGCTCCAGCTCTGCCTCCTTGCGCCCGGTGATGTCCACCGCCACGCCCAGCACGCGAGCCGACTTCCCGTGCGTGTCCCGCTGCATCCGGCCCCGGGCCGCGATCCAGCGCTGGGTACCGTCCGGCCACACCACGCGGTATTCCGCCGCGTAGTCGCCCCGGTCCTCCAACGCGCTTCGCCAGTCGCGCACCACCGCCTGGCGGTCGTCCGGATGGATGCGCTGGGTGATCGCTTCATAACTGATGTCCGCATCAGCATCGAACCCGTACAGCCGGAGCCATCCTTCCGATCCCCAGATCTGGTCGTCCTCGATGCGCCACATCCAAAAGCCCAGCCCCACAGCCTGCGCGGCCAGTGCGATCCGTTCTTCGCTGTCGAGGAGATCGTCCGACAATTGCGCGGTGCGGAGCACGTTACGGCTCATTTCGTAACTCATCGACGCAACAATCGCCATGAAGAAGAAACTCGTCATCACCGGCCAGTCGACGAGTTGCCACGCCACCAGCGCGCCCTCGAGCGTTCCGGCCAACGCGAACAACAGGATGCTGCCGGCCTCGACGAGCGGCTCGCGCCGGACGCCACGCCGCCACATGGTGAGCGTGGCGTCCGTGAGGAACACGATGAAGATCAGATTGCTCAACTGAGCGACGAGCATCCACGGATTCGGCACGCCGCTGGGCATCGCGACGGATTCGCCGAGGAGCGGCGTGTGCCGCAAGTGAGTGATCTCCAGGTACGTCATATTCTGCCCAACCAGAAAATTGAGCAGCAGGGCGAGCGTCCGCAAGACAGCCGCCGTCCACGCGAGCCACGGCCGCCCCCCCCGCAGACGCAGCTGCACGAAGCCGATCAGCAAGATGACGATCCACCAGGTCGTCACGTGGAACCAGCGCATCGCCGTGGCGTACTGTGCGGGCGTTTCCGCCCGCAGCATCGACAACTCGGCAAACGCCATGAAGGCCGTTGCGATACCCGCCAATGAGAAAAGAAGCCTCTCCCACTCTTGCCGTCGCGCCTGCCAGGTCAAGAACTTGATCGCCGCCAGCGTCAAGCACGCGGCCGCGACCATCGACCAGATAATGGTTACCCAACTCATCGATGCGCTACACTACGACTCGCTATTCGGGATGTCCATCCGAGCGAGGCAAGGCCTCGCACCGGCGAGCTTGCAGGAAGAGGGGCTGTGCTTGTATGTCGCGTGAGCCCGGGAACCAGACTCTGGTCTTAGCCCGCATCATTCACGCGAACTCTGAAGGCGTAGGGATTTGGGTGGAGGCG
>CAZTDK010000918.1:0-2723 GCA_964611965.1 uncultured Binatia bacterium (SeqCode)
CCGATCTCACGAACACGACGTGCAGGAGACGAACACCATGGAGATCTCGGAGAGTAAGCAGCGCGACGTCGTCATTGTTCGGGTGAAGGGCCGGCTCGACGCCAGCAACTCCAGTGTCCTGGAGAGCAAGTTGCTGGCTTTGATCGACGGCGGGACGCAGCGCCTCGTCGTCGATTGCGCGCCGCTCGAGTACATCAGCAGCGCCGGCCTGCGCGTGCTCCTCGTAGCTGCCAAACGCATCAAGAACGCCGACGGCGAGATCGGGCTGGCCGCGCTCCAGGATGCAATCAAGGAAGTGTTCGATATCGCCGGGTTCTCCTCCATTTTCGGCATGCACGACAGCGTCGACGCGGCGGTTGCCGCCTTGCAATAGCGACGTATTGTCAGTCGATTCAGCGCGCCGGGCGGATAGGCCGCATTAACGGGCGAATTGACGTAAGCCCTCATCAGACGTACCCCACACGCGCTCAGCCGCGTGCAATCTCAGATCAATCCAGATTGACCCGTGTATACGGAGTCAACCCCATCCAGCGTGCGACGAATTTAGCGAAATTTTAGCGATTCCTTTGAGACCCGCTTGACGGCGTCAAGCTACAGGTTGGCGTCATGAGTGACCTGCAGCTCCCCGGCCTGCCAACCCCGCTGCCGGCCGCGCTCGCCTTCGCGGCCAGTTCGGCCCAGACGGTTTTACACGTAACCGGCGCCGCCTGAAACGGCGCCACAGGAAGGAAATCACCATGCGAGGACTCCGACTCGGCAACCGAGGCCACACCTCAACCGAACGCACACGAAAGGGCCTCATGACACCGAAGCACTTTTGGCCCCTGCGCCTCGCGTACAGCGTCTGCGCGCCCCTGGCTCTGCCGTCCGTCGCCGCCTTCTGTGCGTTCAGTGCGCTGCTGCTGGTTGGTTGCGGCGGGTCGTCGGACGGCGGTGCCGATGGGTCGGGCGACCCCACGTCGGTGCGGGTGGCCAGTGTGGGCGCCTTTCGGGGCGAGCTGGCAGCCCTCGCTGACCAGCAGTTCGCGCGTGAGCGCCTGAATGGCAACACGGACGTCGAACTGCCCATCATGTTGGACGGGACGGATATCGGCGCGATCGATGAGGCGGAATGGCTTTCGATCAAGTCGGCGTATCGCAAGGGCTGGCCGGTCGTGCTCCTGCAGCCGACGCGCGAACAGATCGAGGCCGTCATCGCCACGCTGCACATTGGCCTGGATGCCCCTGAGGAGATCGCGGCTCTGGATGCGATCGGCTTCCAGAACACCGCCCTGGGCGATATCGAAGCGGTCTTCGAGTACATCAATTCCGACGCCATGGGCGCCGCGGACCAGCGTGTGGCCGCGATTGGCGAGTGGGTGGCGGACAAGCAGAACGCCGGCGCGCAGTCGGCGCTCGCCGGCGGGCAGCAGGCGCTCGACGTCCTCAGGGCCGCTCAGCCAGACGGCGCGGCGCCGGAGTTGGAATCCTTGATGGGGTCGTTGTCCCGAACGGCGTCGCTGGTTGTCGACCGGACCACGCACGCGCTCGTGTTGGATGCGTGGGCAGCCCACGAGTTTGCGTCCGGCGACGATTTCTATGTGTTTCGACTGGACACCAGAAGCTCTGGCAACAATTACCGGACGCGCGCCTTCAACCGGACGACAGGAGCCGGCGGCATCATCACGCGCAACGACGAAGCAAACGAGCGGCTGGCCGAACAGGTTTGCGAAGCGAGGAAGGACGGGACGTCGTGCGTTCGCGATCGGTATCTGAGGCGGTTCGAGGTCACCCTCTACCCGTATCCGGCCGCCGAGGCGGGCGCTCTGACGTTGGCGCGTGTCACGCCGTCGTCCGGGCGCGAGTCTGAGGCTTATACGATCAGCACCGAGCTCAACCTTGGCGGCTCGGTCAACGCCGGCTTCAGCAAGGAAATGGGTGCAAACGCAAGCGTCGGTCTCACCGCCGGCCTAACTGTCAATGAATCGCGAACGATTTCGATTCCGGACGCCACCATCGTCGCCAACCACCATGCCAACACCCCGCAGTCGGCGTCATGGCGATTTGAGATGCCGGATCCTCCGGTCCTGCAGGTTCCCGGCTGTCCCGGCCGCGACTTGAGGTTGCCGTTCGCCATTCAGCGCGGCACGCAACTTACCGAGCAGTGGGCCATATACCGCGTGCCAGCCAGTGCCCGCGCCAGCCTGAACAATGTGCTCAGGATCGTCTGGCGGCTGGGCGCAGAAGAAGGCAGCCGCACGCTGGATTGGGCATGGAATGGTCTAGGCGCCAATTTGCCGGGGTGTAACCTTGCCGGCTGTAACTGCACGCCGGTGACCGTCCAGCTTGACCAGCGAACGGGTGGTGGCGTGTTTCAGTATCCGCTGGCCGACAACACGCCGGCTGAGGAGGCCCAACGGCCGCAACTCACCAGCCTCTCGTCGGCGGCCGCCCGACCCGGGTCTCCCATCACTCTCCTGGGCTTGGATCTGCGTCGTACGACACGCGTGTTCTTCGGCACGGTAGAGGCGCAGGTCTTCTTCGTCGACAGCGATTCACAGATCACCGTCCTGGTGCCGGCAAATGCATCCGGTGCGACCGTGCAGGTCACCGTGCTGGGTAACGGCGGCATCAGCAACGCCCTGCAGTTTAGCTACATCTGATCCGGTCACCCGCCGCTGTGGGTTAGCCTCAATGAGACAAAAGATCTCACCGCAAGAGGCGCGAAGACGCGGAGATGAGAA
>CAZTDK010000919.1:0-2723 GCA_964611965.1 uncultured Binatia bacterium (SeqCode)
TCCACCACACTTCTTGCAGCTTACATCGACAAACATGGGCAGGCCAGTGACAGGGCGGAAGCTCTTGTGGGCCGTTTCCCGTTGGCTCGCTGCGGAATGCCAAACCCTACAGGACCTGCGGTCGGCGTTCGTTCGGTGGCCCGCTCCGTTGGGACGCTGCACACTGCCAACTCCGACAAGCTGCTAGGCCGACGGTAAGCTTGGTACGGGGCGTTAGCGCGCTTGTGCATCGCCGGAGCGCACACCGGTCATTTGCTGTTCTTCTCTGGATGCCCCTTCTTTTGATTCCGGGTCCGATGTGGGACCGGCGTGGCCGCGGGTGGCGCTGGTGTCAGGGATTGAGCGAAAACGGAATGCTCTTTCACGTGCTCCAGTA
This sequence comes from uncultured Binatia bacterium (SeqCode), assembly GCA_964611965.1. Lineage (GTDB taxonomy): Bacteria > Desulfobacterota > Binatia > HRBIN30 > HRBIN30 > CAZTDK01. The sequence continues at coordinate 377 of CAZTDK010000919.1, forward strand.
GCGCCTGCCGAACCCGCTCGACGAGCCGCGCCTCGTTTTGGATATGCCGTTCGATCTGGCGGAAGTCGTCGAGTGAGACGTTGTAGGGTTTGATTGCTTCCTCGATGGTCAAGTCGTGATCATCCTGCATGGCCGTGTACACCTTGATGTACATCTGCAGGTCGCTCTCGCTCACCGGCGGTGGTTCGATCGACTCAACCTCTTCGGCTTGGGGATGGAAAACGAACACCCCGATACCGAGGGTGCCGATGGCGAGCAAAATTAAGAGGAACCGGAATCGTCTGGTCATGGGATCGTTGGGCGAATGTTTAACACCAGGGCTCGCGATCCGCCACCGACGGTCAGTCGGGCGCCGCGTTTCGTATCTGTAGTTGATCCTTACCGGGGGCCACGGATCTGTCAAGGCCTACGAGCCTGCGGCCAGCGTCTATTCATGGACCGCGTCTCATGGACCGCTCCCCCCTTCGGGGAGCCTCCGGACAGGATTGGTCGCCAAAGGGGTCGGTCAAGTCCGACAGGGCCCTAGGCGCTTCCAAGTTAGACAGGCTGCCAGTGTGGCGAGTGTGGCGCGTGTGGCCTTTCAAGTCCGACGGATTGTTAGTATGGCGGTCCGATGCCCACGGCGAGCAAGGACATCCAGGATCATCGGCGCGTTCTGACAATCATCGCGCGTCTCAAGAAGGCTTATCCAGATGCCAAGCTGGCACTCGCGTTCTCCTCGCCCTTCGAGCTCCTGATTGCCTTGATCCTGGCCGCGCAGTGCACCGACGAGAAAGTCAACGAGGTGACTGGAGCGCTGCTCTTCGCCAAGTATCGGGCGCCGGCGGACTATGTGCGCGTGCCCGCTGCGGAACTCGAGGAGGATATCCACGCGACGGGTTTCTACCGCAACAAGACAAAATCGATCCAACGGTGCTGCCAGCAACTCATCGAGCGCTTTGGCGGTGCGGTGCCGAGTGATTTCGACGACCTCATCAGTTTACCCGGCGTCGGCCGAAAGACCGCCAACATCTTGCTGGGCAACGCGTTCGGCCAACAAGCAATCGGTGTCGATACGCACGTCATGCGGCTGTCGCAGCGCCTTGGCCTGTCAGGGCAAACCGATCCTGACAAGATTGAGGCTGAGCTGGTGCGGCTCGTTCCCGAGAAGGAGCGCACGCATTTCTGTCACCTGGTGCAAGCGCATGGGCGACGCGTGTGTATCGCTCGCAAGCCGAAGTGCCCCGAATGTGTCATTCGCGATCGTTGTTCGTACCCGGACAAGACAGCGCTGGCAACACCGCAATCGCTGCGCCCGGCGTTCGGCCGGCGCCCCACTGATCACTGATCACTCTCTCTTGCCCGCCTTCTGGGGATCGGCTATCTGCAATTGCAATGATCCGACCATTGTACCGAGTCGTCCTGGTGCTGGGTCTACTCCTCGTCGCCGGTTGTACGCAGAAGCTTGGTCGGCCGACGCCGTCGCCGAGCGGCGATGAGGCGCCGGTAACCTTGCGCAACTTGCAGATCGAGACCATCGACGGCCACCGCGCCGTCTTGTTGCGGTTGTCCCGATTCCCAACCTTGGTGCGGCATTCCAGCTCGCGTCGTCCGGCGGAAATCACGGTGCAAGCCTGGGGACCGGTGGGCGACGGTGATCTCCCGGAGCGTGCCTTGCCGCAGATCGATCCGCTGATTGCGGAGGTGCGTGTCTCGCGCCATGAGGGCGGCCTGACGGTGGTGCTCGACTTCCACGGAGACGATCCACCGCCGTACAGCGTTCACCAAATGGCTGATTGGATCATGGTGCGTTTCAACGCGCCGGAGTCGTGAGGGTAATGCGACAGCGGGCTACGGCCGACGCGCGCCTTCCTGCACCGTCTCGATTCCTGTTCCTGTCGCTCCTCCTGCTCCTTGCGCAGGGGCGCCCGATCTTTGCCCAGGTTTCCGGGCAGCAAATCCGCGAGCGCTACGATAAGACCACCAAGGGCACGAGCATCGACGACTTCGTCAAGAAGCTGAACAGCGATGACGCCGAGAAGCGGCTCGAGGGCGTGAAGTCGCTGAGCGACTCGAAGGACAATAAGGCGATCGAGTACCTGATCCAGGCGACGGGCGACAGCGACATTCGGGTGCAGGCGAAGGCGATCGCCGCGCTCGGGGATATGCGTGCCACCGATGCGACGCCGGTGCTGATCCAATACCTCAGCCGCCGTACGGTCGAGAACAACATGAAGCAGCTCATCCTTGCCTCACTTGGAAAGATTGGTGATGCGCGCGCCGCGCGCCCCATCGTCGAATTCCTGCAGCGCGATCTCGACCCGGCGACGCGGGGGACGGCCATTTTCGCGCTCGGGGAAATTGGTGC
>CAZTDK010000920.1:0-2720 GCA_964611965.1 uncultured Binatia bacterium (SeqCode)
GTTGGTCCGCCCTCGGAACCGGGGCAAACGCCGACATCCACACCTTGTTCGCCAATGCGAACGACCTCTATGCCGGCGGCAGTTTCGACTCTATCGGCGGTGTCAACACCATGTTCGCCGCCAAGTGGAACGGCAGCACCTGGTCGGCGCTCGGCAACGGCATCAACTCTACCGTCGGCGGCGTGCTTTCATTCGCCATCATCGGGACGGACCTCTACATCGGCGGCGCTTTTGACACCATCGGCCACAAGGCGAGCTACAACTTTGCCATACTGCACCCGGCCTGCGGCAATGGCATCGTCGACATCGGCGAGGTTTGCGACGACGGCAATCTCATCGACGGCGACGGCTGCGACAGCAATTGCACCGTCAGCGCCTGCGGCAACGGCATCAGCGCCGGCGGCGAGACGTGCGACGACGGCAATACGACCAATGGTGATGGCTGCAGCTCCAGTTGCCAAGTAGAACCCTGCTGGTCGTGCAACGGCGAGCCCTCGAGTTGTTCGCTTTCGCCTTCAGGCAGCTCCTGCGAAGACGGTGTCTTTTGCAATGGCACCGACACCTGCGCCATGGGCATTTGCCAGCACACCGGCGACCCCTGCGTGGGCGGACCCGAGTGCAACAACGTCTGCGATGAGACGCACGCTACCTGCAACCTGCCTTTCGGTACGTCGTGCACGACCGACGGCGACATTTGCACGGACGACGTCTGCGACAATGGAAGCTGCACCCATCCCAACAACACCGCACCATGCGATGACGGCAACGCTTGCACCGTCGGCGACGTCTGCAGCGGCGATGTTTGCGTTCCGGGCGGCAGCGCGCTCAACTGCGACGACAGCGACCCCTGTACGGATGACAGCTGCAACCCGGCGACGGGTTGTGCGTACACCTTCAACACGGCACCGTGCGACGATGGCCTATTCTGCACCGTCAACGACACTTGCAGCAACGACATATGCACCGGCACGGCACGCGATTGCAGCGACGCGGATTCGTGCACGACCGACACCTGCGACGAAGGCGCCGGCACCTGCGATCACGGCCCTCAACTGATTTGCGGTGACGGCTTCAAGTGCGGCAATGAGCAGTGCGACGACGGCAATACCGTCGACGGCGACGGCTGCCAAGCAAACTGCACGTTCACGCCCGTCATGGTGACGCAAACCGTCGGCGCCAACGGTACAGTGTCGACCGGTATGGGAAGCGGCGCGACCTCCGCATTTCCCAACGTGACCGCCGTGATGACGCCCACGGGCGGGACCGTGACGATCTCACAGACGGTAACCGCGTCCCCGCCGGTCAGCGGCTACGGCATCCTCGGGCAACAAATCGTCATCGATGCGCCGCCGGCTACTGCGGCGGCGCCGCTCGTCCTGATCTTCACGACCGACGCGTCGATTCTGCCGCCCGGCTTGGCGGTATCCGATCTGCAGCTGTCGAAGAATGGTGTGTTGCTTCCGGATTGTACGGGTCCCGCAAATCAAGCGTCCCCCGACCCGTGCATCAGCAGCCGCAGCATCGATCCGATGAGCGGCGATGCGCAAGTCGTCGCGCTGACCTCAACGGCGAGCACATGGGCGACGGTGGCGCCGGCGCACGATTCGGTAGTGCTGCCGGTCAGCCCGATTACGATCACCATTCCGGCTGGCGTAGCGACCTACTCCAAGAAGATCAAGGTTGGAGTTCTCAACGCCGATATCCTGCCGATTCCCGAAGTGAACGGTCATACGATCCAGCTGGCCGCGACGACGAATTGCCCGGCCGGGGTCACTGTGAGTGCACCCGACTTTGACGCCAGCACACCGGCGCCCGACACGTCGGTAACCCTCGCCGGTGGAAAGTCGAGGAGCGCAACGGTCAGCATCGACGTCAATGCCACCGGGATTGCGAATATCACGACGGTAAACAAGAAGGCTCCGGTTCGCTGCAGCCTGACGTTCACCGCAACCACAACGGTTCCAAGCGCCAATGTGGATCCGGTGAGCAGCAACGATTCGGTCAGTGTGGATGTGAACTTCATCGACAAACACGACGTGCAACAAGCGACGATGTACGAATCGGTGGTGAACGCTGTCAAGCCGGTCACGATCAAGGTGCCGGCCACCGTCGCGACGAAGTCGGGTACAGCTTCGGTGAAGGTTGTGAATGCGGATTTTCTGCCGACAGTTGAGAAACCGGGGCATACGATCACGGTGACAGCGGCCGACGGGACTTGCCCCCTTGGCACCGTTGGCATGATCGATTACGACAAGAAAACGCCGGGCATTCAGAATTCAATTCTGCTGAAGGGCGGAGCGGGAAAAGGCAAACCGCTGCCTTTGACCGTCAACCCGGCTGCGTTCCATAGCGGCAACGCGAAGAGCCCGGCACGCTGCACGGCATCGGTAAGCGTGGATAAAACCAGGGGCGATGTGGATGCCAGCAACAACACCGCCCACATCGTAATCAATGTTTTCGATCAACACGACTACTAGTGCGCCGCTGCGGCTCGCAAACATTCCGTGCGCGGCGTTTTGGATGCAGATTCCAGAACGTCTGGCCGCCTGACGTCTCACTGTCTTTACACGTCACGTCAGCCACGTCAGATCAATCACCCTTCGCCCCGACAGCGGGCGGTGTCCCGGTCTGCGCGACGCACATGAACGCCGCGATACGCAGGCCCTCGATCGTTCGTCGCCATCGATTCGGCTGTCGACGTCCTCAGTGAGCGCTGCGTT
>CAZTDK010000921.1:0-2717 GCA_964611965.1 uncultured Binatia bacterium (SeqCode)
GACAGCTTTCTCCAAGGGGAGAAGAAATACGAACTCGTGTCGGATCAGCAGATCATCATGGCGCGTGCAACGCTGTACCGCATTCGGGCGCTTAAGGATTTCGGCAACGTAAAAGCGGGCAGTCTGGGCGGCTTTGTCGCGTCAGAGCACAACCTGAGCCAGCTCGGCGATTGCTGGGTCGCCGACGACGCAATGGTCTACGATGACGCCGTGGTATCGGGCGACGCGCAGATCTTCGGCCGTGCGCGCGTTTACGACCACGGGCGCGTCAGCGATCGGGGGCAGGTTCTCGGCAATGGACAAGTCTTTGAGGATGGGTGGGTCTTCAAAAGGGGATTGGTCTTCGACAATGCAATGGTCTTCGGCCAGGGACAAGTCCGCGACAACGGACTGGCCTACGGGGACTCACAGGTCTTCGAAAACGCGCGGGTTGTGGATGACGGAGAGGTCTGCGGCCACGCGCGCCTCAGCGGCAGGACCGTGGTCGGCGGTCATGAGAAAGTCGGTGGCGTTGTGTCGCATGTGCCGCAGCGGAGACCGACCGGTCGTGGCGGCGCTCGCTTTCCTTCTCGGGGCGGCCCACGCCGCTGACGGTCGCCGCCGTTAACGGAATCTTCAGCGCTGATGGGTTAAAATGAGGAGTACACAACTTCCGATGCGAGATCCAAGGTATACGTGCGACCGCAATGAAAGGAGTCGGGAATAGGATCGCGTCACGCCTTCGCGCCGGAGATCTTCGCGGAAAGGAAGGCGGACGATGGCACGGAAGTTTCAGAACGGCGGACGATCATCGATACGCGCGCATTTCAACCAGCTCTCGCTCTTCGGGGACGGACTCGCGGGATCAGCAGCGGAAAAGACAGCGGAGGTTTCCAGTGAAGGAACGAACAGCCCTCGGAGAAGCGATCCTGAAACACTGGCGGGAGCATTGCCCGCAGATGGTGCAGGATCTGGAGAAGAGCAATCGCCTGGACCAGGCCGTGTTCGAGGCGCAGGAGAAGACGGGCGACTTGCTGTTCGAATTGGTCTCGGTGAAGAAGATGGACTATCAGCCGGCGTGGGAGATGGCGACGAGGGAATGGGCATTCCTGCCGGGCGAGGACCTCCAGCCGAAGGCCCCGCCCTCCGGGAAATCGAGCCGGAAGCGGAACCGCCGCCCCCGTCGCGCGACTTCAGAATAGAGGATGCTCACCGCATCGGCGAAGGTGGGCTGAAGGAAAAGGCCCGCGGCAACATCGCCGCGATCCGCGCTCTCAAGCAGATTGAATCCGGGAACCGCGAGGCCACTGAAGACGAGAAAGCTCTCCTCGTCCGGTACGCCGGATGGGGCGCCTTGCCGAATGTTTTTCATCCTTATCCATCGACTGAGTGGCGCGATATCGCCGTCGAGGTTCGCGATCTCCTGACGGACGAGGAATACGACTCGGCGCGCGGCTCGACGCCGAATGCCCATTACACATCCCCGACAGTCGTGCGGACGATGTGGCGGGCTTTGCAACGCCTCGGGCTTGAACCGGGCGCGCAGGTTCTTGAGCCCTCGATGGGCGCAGGTCATTTCTTCGGCTTGATGCCGGAGGCGCTGCTGCCGGGTGTCCGGCGCACGGGCGTCGAGCTGGACAGCCTCACCGCCCGCATCGCGCAGCAGCTCTATCCCGATGCCGCCATCCTCGCGAAGGGCTTCGAGGAAACGGCTCTTCCCGATAATTTCTTCGACGCGGTGATCGGGAACATCCCCTTCGGCAATTATCCCGTACATGATCCCGCCTACCGGCGCTCCCCGGTCACGCGGGCGATTCACGACTACTTCCTCGCAAAATCTCTCGACAAGGTGCGGGCCGGCGGCGTGATGGCGCTCATCACCAGCCGCTACACGATGGACAAACAGGATTCGACCATCCGGCGGTATCTCGATGATCGCGCCGACCTGGTCGCCGCCATCCGGCTGCCCAATACCGCGTTCAAGGAAAATGCGGGCACGGAAGTCACAACCGACATCCTTATCCTTCAGAAACGCGCACCCGGAAGCACTCCGCGCGGCCAAGCGTGGCGGGACCTGGCACCCGTCGCGACGCAGGACGGCTACATACAGGTCAACGAATATTTCGCCCGTCACCCGGAGATGATGCTGGGCGAGATGCGTCTCGAAGGCTCGATGTATAGCGACAAGGAGCCGACGCTCGCGGGCGAACTGTCACCGGCGCTGCTCGACAGAGCGGTGTCGTCGCTGCCGGAAGGAATCCTCTCCGGCATGGAAAGGAGCCGCGCGCCTCCGTCTTCGCCGGAGAACGCCGGACCGGAAAGCGGGAACGGGACGGAAGTGAAGGACGGGGGCTACGCGGTGCGCGACGGCCTGCTCGTCATTCGCCGGGGGGCAGCATTCGAGCCCGCGAAAGTGCCGGGAGCGCTGGCATGGCGTATCCGCGCCATGCTGACGCTGCGGGACTCTGTCCGCGCCGTGTTTCAAACGCAGCTCGACGACGCGCCGGAAGAACAGATCGTCGCGGCGCGCCAGCTGCTGAACGAAATCTATGATACGTTCGTCAGCCGGCACGGGCCGCTGTCGTCGCGCGAAAACGTGAAGGCTTTCGCGGGCGACGCCGATCAGCCCCTCCTCCTCTCCCTCGAAACCTACGACCCCGAAACCAGGCGCGCCGCGAAGACGGCCATCTTCGAGCGGCGGACGCTGGAGCGCTACCGCCCCGTTGAGCATGTCGAGA
>CAZTDK010000922.1:0-2715 GCA_964611965.1 uncultured Binatia bacterium (SeqCode)
GTCATGACGTGGACGGCACTGGCGCCGATCGGTTCCGGGGTATCGAGGAACACCGGAGCCTCGGCCCACGAACGGAACAGCTCGGTAACCGCGTCGAAGTCGAGCTTTTCGATGGCGGCGCGGCGATCGACTTCGGTCGCCAATTCATACAGCGCCGCCAACGTCTGGCGGCCGTTGTGGCCCGTGATGACCGCGCGCCCCAGGCTGGTGCATTCGATCAAGTCGCGCGCCGTCGCGCCGGGCGATTGCGCATGGCGCCGCGCGCGCAGCTGCGCCACGATGTTGCGCGCCGCGCGCACCCGGGCGCGACGGGGATCATCATCGTTCTTGTTGGCGACGCCGACCACCGCGTCGGCGCAGTCGATGCCGAAGAACGGCGGTCGCAGCAACGCCGCCTCGGCGACTCCGTCGTCGCGATCCGCCAGCGCCCGCAACGCCAACAGATACTGCCGCACCACCGGGTGCGCCAGGAACAACGCCCCGCCACGCGCACTGTACTCGATGCCGAGCCCGTCGAGCTGGCGCAGCAACAGCCGCAGATTGGTGGTGACGCACCCGAGGACGGCGATGTCGCCCGGTTGGATGGGCCGTTCTTCATCCGTGTCCGGATCGCGCACCAAGCGCTGCGAATGCAAGAGCCAGCGAATGTAGCGCGCCACCATCGCCGCCTCGACGGCGCGTCCATCGCCGGCCAGCAAACCTTCGCCAGCAGCGTCGGCGTAGGGCAAGACGTGCACGCTGACGCCACCGGATGGCATGGTCGCCGTCGGCACGAGGTCATCGTAGTTGGCGCGCCCGGTGACTGGATCGAACGCGGCACCGTCGTGCTTGCCGAGGATACGCGCCAGCTGTTGATTGAAAAACGTGATCAGCTCTGGACGGCTGCGAAAGTTGGTTTCCAAGCGCTGCTCGAGTGCACCGTTGTCCGCCAGCCGCTCCGCGGCCTGGCCGTACATCATGATGTCGGCGCGCCGGAAGCGATAGATCGATTGCTGCGGGTCGCCGACGATCGTCAGCTTTCCAGGCGCCAGGCGGAGCTTCCTCCAGTCGTCCGCGCTCGACGCCGGCGATTGGGAAGCGGCTGCACTCGAATCAAGGCCTGCGACGGCACTATTTAGCGACTCAACCCGGTCCTGTGCTCCGGCGAAGGAGTGGAGCGGTTGCACTGCACCGACGACACAAGGACCTGCCTGGCAGAGGTAGAAGACGATCTCGCACTGCAGCGGGTCGGTATCCTGGAACTCGTCGACGAAAATGTGGTCGAACAGCCCTTGATAGAAGCGGCGCGCGTCGAGGTTGTCGCGCAGCAGACCGCGCAGCTTGATGAGCAGGTCGAGGTAGTCGACCACTTCGTGCTCCGACTTAACGCGTTCGTACATGGCGCAGACCACGGGGAACAGCCGCACCAGACGGGTCGCCAGCCAGCGGTGCGGCCCCTTCAGCTTTTCGGCCAGCGAGTTGGCCTTGGTGCTGTCGGGGCGGATGGCGCTGTAGATGGACCACGCGAAGCTGTCGTCGTTGAAGTCGCGTCCCTTGTAGAGCATGCGGCCGCGCTGCGCCTCCTGCACGATGCGGAAGGCCTCGGCGGGTTCGTCGACGTCATGCAACCGCCGCAGCGCGTGCACGGCGCGGCGCAGTTGCTTGTGCCCGAGGGCGGCGCCGCGCATCTTGCCGACCATCTCGGTGGCACGCCCGGTCGCAGCGCGCGCCTCGTCAAGGCCGGGATCGGGAATGGGCGACAACGCGACCGCCACATCACGCGTGTCGATCATACGGGCCAGCGTGGTCTCCACGGACGCCACGGGGCCGTAGGCATTCTCGGTGCGTTCCATCTGCAAACCGGCGCGCACCGCGGCGCGCAACGTCTCGGCGGCTTCATCGGTCAGCGCATCGGGCACGTTGGCACCCAACCGTCCGAGCGCGGCGCGGAGGTTTCCCGCCTCCGCAGCGCGCCGCAAGCGCAGGAACGTCTCGCTCACCAGCTCGGAGTTGTCCTCGATGAGTGCATACGCCGGGCTGAGCGCCGCCTCCACCGGCCGCAGCCGCAGCAGGCGGTCGGCGAAACCGTGAATGGTCCCGATGAATGCCGCATCCAGGCTGCCGAGCGCCTCGCGCAAGCGCCCGGCGCGCCGCCCGTCGTGACGCGCCTCGTGCTCGAGGGCGCGCAGCAGCTGCTCGCGAATGCGGAAGCGCAGCTCACCGGCGGCACGGCGCGTGAAGGTAATCGCCACCATGCGCTGAATCGGCACCGCGGCAACCTCCGGCGACGTCGGTGCCAGCAGCTCGACGGCGCGGTCGATGATCGTCTTCGTCTTCCCGGTCCCGGCGCCAGCCACGACGACGACGTTGCAGTCGCGCTCGCCGATGATCGCGGCACGCGCCGCCTGATCGGGCGGGAGGATCGGTGGCTCAGCCATGGTCGTGTGGGTTGCCGGATGCAGAGCCAAGAGAATGGGAAACCGGGAACCGGGAACCGGAAATTGAGAACCGGCGAATGAGGTTCTTCCGATTAACCCGTTCTCCGTTTTCCATTTCCCGTTCCCGGTTTTCCATTCTCTTCGTCTTGACCCGAAGCGGGCTATCCCTCATCGCGCCGGCTCTCTTCCTTGAAACGCACGAAAGATTGGAGCGAGTGGTCGTCCGGCAGCGCCCGCAACTTCGCGGCGCTGCGCTGCTGCGCGCCTTCGCCGCATGCGGGGACGAACGGGCAGTAGC
>CAZTDK010000923.1:0-2714 GCA_964611965.1 uncultured Binatia bacterium (SeqCode)
GCCGGTCGAGATCACCATGCCGAAGCTGAGTGACACGATGGAAGAAGGCACCATTCTGCGTTGGTTCAAGCACGCCGGTGATCGGGTCGAATCGGGCGAAGTGCTTGCCGAGGTGGAGACCGACAAGGCCGACATGGAGCTTGAGGCCGATAAGAGCGGCGTCGTACGCGAGATCCGTGTGCAGGAAGGCGAGTCGGCGGCAGTCGGTGCCGTGCTGGCCATTCTTGCCGACGGCGAGGCGGCGCCCTCGGCAGCGCCACCTGAAACGACGGCCGCGGCGCCCCCCGCACCAAGCGCCCAGCCCACGCCGCCGCCCGCAGCCAAGTCGGCCGCGAAAGCGGCGGCCGCGCCCGCACCGAAACCCGTGCCCCCAGCAGCAGCGCCGGTCGAGCCTCCCCCGACAACGAAGTGGACGCCACGTCCCGGACCACCCGCTCCGCCGGCCGCCGCGTCAGCGATGACGGGCCGGCATGACGTGTCGAAGCTGCGCCAGGCGGTGGCCAAGCAAATGACCGCTTCGAAACGTGAGGTGCCGCACTTCTACGTCACCAGCGAAATCGACATGTCGGAAGCGACACGCCTGCGCGCATCGCTCACCGGCGTGGTCTCCGAGCGCATCACCTTCACGCATCTCCTGATTCGCGCGCTGGCGCTCACCTTGGGGCAGCATCCGCGCGCCAATGCATCGTGGGCAGAGGGGGCGATCATGTACCACGACGACGTCAACATCGGCATCGCCGTCGCCGTCGAGGATGGGCTGATCGCTCCGGTATTGCGCGGCTGCCAGCGGCTGTCGTTGGTGGAGATCGCGCACGCCACTAGGGCTCTTGTCGAGAAGGCGCAAGCCGGGCACTTTGGCGGCGACGCACTCACGGGCGGAACATTCACCATTTCGAATATGGGCATGCTCGACATCGAGGAGTTCAGTGCGGTCATCATACCGCCGCAGGCGGCGATCCTCGCCGTCGGCGCGATCAAGGAGCGGCCGGTCGTACGCAACAGTCAGCTGGCGATTGCCAAGACGATGCGTGTGACGCTGTCGGTGGATCACCGGGTGCTCAACGGCATCGAGGCAGGGCGCTTCATGGAGGCGCTGAAGCACGTGCTCGAACATCCGGTGCTTCTGGTCATGTGACCTGCGGTCGGCGTCTCTTCTATGGCCCGCTCCCCATCGGGTCGCTGCGGGCTGCCAAGACCGATAGGGGCGCTCTCCCTCAACGCGGCATCCCTTCACCGCCGAAGCGAAAACGCATTGCGAGCGCAACAGACTCTATGTTAGAAACCCCGCATCACCACGGGGCACGGTTAGTACCAGTCACAGACTCCGGAGAGCTCGATGGGTCTTATCCACCAAGCGTTTGACTTGTTCTTCCATCTCGACGTCCACCTGAATGAATGGGCGGGCATGCTGGGTGGATGGCTGTATCTCGTCCTGTTCATCATCCTGTTCTGCGAGACCGGTCTGGTGGTGACACCGTTCTTGCCGGGAGATTCGCTGCTGTTCGCGGTGGGCGCCTTGGCATCGATCGACGGCTCGCCGCTCAGTCTGCCCTTGCTCTTGGGCTTGCTCACGGTGGCGGCGGTGTTTGGTGACGCGGTCAATTATGCGATCGGGGCTCGCGTTGGCCCGGCTGTCTTCAGCCGTGAGAACTCACGTTGGCTCAACAAGCGGCACTTGACCCGCACTCACGAGTTCTACGAGCGCTACGGTGGCCAGACGATCATCATCGCGAGGTTCATGCCGGTCATCCGCACATTCGCGCCGTTTGTTGCCGGCGTCGGCGCCATGGGCTACGGGCGCTTCGCGATGTTCAACATCGTCGGCGGTGTCGCGTGGGTGTGCCTGTTCATCCTGGCGGGCTACCTCTTCGGCAACGTCCCCTTCGTGAAGCACAATTTTCACTACGTGATTCTGGCCATTGTGATTCTCTCGATGCTCCCGCCGGTCTTCGAGTACCTGCGGCACCGCCGCGCCGGAACCGGCGGCGCGGCCCCAGCGCCGGCCATCGACTAGCTCCAGCAACGGAGATGTAGGGCGGGCACGATTCCCCGCTTCAGTTCAGTGCAGCACCAAATCGGGCAGCCGCACCGGCGTGACCGTCGCGCAGCGCTGCATGCGACGCATCACCTTGTTGGCTTCGTCGATGAGCGCGCGGCGTAAGCCAGGCTTGTGGGTGCGGGCGCACCAGTCGCGCAGCGCTTGCAGATCGCGGCCGAGCTCGGCCATCTCCGGAACATGCCCACGCAGGCGGCGATCGCGTTGGGCATGTGCAATGGCGGCGTTCCAGCGGACCAACTGCGCATCGATGGCGTTGACCTCGAGATCGATCGACGCGTCATCGACCGGTCGCCGCGGCTTCGCCGCTGCCGGCCGTGGCGCCGAAGCGTGCGGGGCGGTAGGGAGTGGACGGGTCTCGCCGAAACCAAACTTTCGCAGGACGCCGGCAACAAGTCCGATGATGCGCACATGCTCGCCGCGCACGATCAGCGGGAGCATCTCCGGATTCGCCGGCTCCAGGCGAATGCTGCCGTCGACTTCGCGGTAATACTTCTTGACGGTGACGGCGCCGTCGATGTCCGCCACGACGGTCTGCCCATTTTCAGCCGTCTGGCGGGGCTCAACAATGATATAGTCGCCATTGTGGATGCCTTCGTCGATCATCGAGTTGCCACGCACCCGCAGGGCAAACACCTGCTTGCCTCCCCACAACGTG
>CAZTDK010000924.1:0-2710 GCA_964611965.1 uncultured Binatia bacterium (SeqCode)
TGGGTGGGCGCAGCACGATTGTCCTCGCCGTGCTGGTCATTCTCGTCGGTGCGTACCTCTGGTACAGCGAGACGCCGCCGCAGCCAGCCGAGCGTTCCATGCAGGGCAAACCCCCGGGCCAGGAATCACTGCAGGCGTTGCACAAGTTACTGGATTTCGAACCAGCCGATGTCGTCGCTGTCCAAGTTCAACGGACAGGCCAGAGCCTCACCGTTCAGCGCCAAGACAGTGGTTGGCAAGGCGTCGATGATCCATCCGTCGTCAACGACTTCCTGCACACGCTCTCGGATCTGAGAGTGTTGATGGACATCTCCGTAGCGGCGCAGTCACTGAAGGACTACGGGCTGGACCCTCCCCTCGGGACCGTCGCATTGCGCGTCAGCGGCCAGGCTGAACCGCTGATCCTACAAATCGGCGAGCGTAATCCGGCGACCACTGGGGTCTACGTTCGTCTCGGCGAGAGCGGCGCGGTGGTGCTGGCGGGCGCGTTGGTCGAATGGGAATTCGACAAGCTCTTCAAGCGCCTGAGCGCGCCCACCTGAGCGTACCCCTCGCGGTTCCTGTCGGACTGGGCCGCCCCTAGCGACCAAATGGGAGCGGGCCACAGAAGAGAGGCTGGGCGCCGCCCCTATGCATCGCCTGCCGGTGCACGCAGCTCCACGACGTTGCCGTCGGGATCCCGGATCCACAGCTGGGCGCCGAGATCGAGCATCTCGATTCCCGCCTCGTTCAAGCACCGACGCAGCGCATCAAGATCCTCGACTTCGATCGCGAAGTGCGGTCCGGTTGGATCGATGCCGCCCCGCATGCTCGCCTCGTTTTGAATGAGATGCAGCTGCCCGCGACCCAATGTGTACCACATGCCTGGAATGCCGAGGTCTGGTCTCGGCGCCGGATCCAGACCAAGGAGCCCTTCGTAGAAACGACGTGAGCGCTCCACGTCGCGAATCCGAACTGAGGAATGGTCGAGAATGCGGTGCGCCATTGGTCGCCTCCTTCCAGGCCTGATCGGCTCACAAACGCTCCGATAAGACAAGCGATTGAATGGGTCTGGCGATTCCCGTGCAGCTACAATCCGGCGCCTGCTCACCATAACGACTATACGAGCGTGCTGGCAATTCGGGGTTGAATGAGGGCTCTGGCGTGGTCATAATGAAGCCTGAGGTCAGGTACATATGAAAAAGATGAACGCACTCCGCGAGGTCTGCATCGAGGCAGGGGGGACGCGCGTCGTCTGCTGGGAGCCGAAGGACCCGGCGTTGCGCGGCTTGGGCCGGTGGACCGACCCGAAGGCTCTGCTACGCAGAATCCATGAGCTGGAACATCCCGAAGAGACCGTTCTGGAAGGACCAGGACGGCAATGGCAAGCAACGTGGCGCGGCAGATTTGCGCCGCCTGCCCGCGCCAAGCCCCGCAAGGCAGCATAGGGCAGAGGGGTCGCGCCGTCATCGGGCGCGACCCGTTCACTTCAACCCGCGAAGTCCGAGAAACACATCCGTAAAACACGTGGTTGTTTCCAAGTCGGAATTCTGCGGCGCCGCGCTGCCGAGGCTGAAGCCCATCGCAGCGTCGAGCAGACTGCCGCCGTTGAACTGCCCTTCGCGATCCGTCGAGGCGACCAAGGCCTGACTCAGTGGCGGCGACACTGCGGTCCACGCTGCGACAGCTACCGGAGGCTTCTTCATGACCGCTCCTCTCGTCGTCGACGCCGATGGCGCGATGCGTGGGAGAGTGTCGTCCACGCGCGCGTCAATTGCAAGGCGGCGGTGGCACGATCCCGCCCTACCCTTCAGCCGGCGGCGAGTTTTTTGACGAGCTCACTGGCGAGCTTGCCGTCGTACGTCCCAGCGTGCCGCTCGCGCAGTTGCGCCATCAATGGGCCGATTTGAGTTGTACCCAGCTCGGCAGCGAGCGCCTTGATGATCGCGTCGAGCTCCGCGGCGCTGAGCTGCTGCGGCAGGTAGGCCTCCAAGATTCCCTTCTCGCTCTCGTTCTTCTGCACCAGTTCCGGGCGGTTGCCCTGGCGCGCAAACTCCGCCGCCTCGCTGCGCTTGTTGATCTCGCGGCGCACGAGGGTCACGATGTCGGCCTCCGGCAGGGTGGCGATCATCTTCTCCACCTTGAGATTCTTGATCGCAGCAATCACGTCGCGCAGCACTGACACCTTCTCCGCGGCCCGCGCTTTCATCGCGCCATGCAGGTCACTCTGGATTTGTGCTTCCGTCGGCATCTTGCCCCCCCTCACGCGCCCGGGAACAGACGATGCGCGACCGCCAACGCGTCTTGGATGGTCACGATGCCGTCGCCGTTGGCATCCACACCGGGCGCCGCCGCGAAGCTGCCGCCGACTTTCACCTCCTCGATGCGAGTGCCGTTGCCGTCCGCCAGCTCACGCATCACCGCCACGGCATCGGCAGCGCTCACCACCGTATCGCCGTTGGCGTCACCGCGCAGGACGGCTGGCGTGGTCGCTGACGGCGCCACGATGTTGGTCAACACCGATACAGAATCAGCCGCAAAACTGTTCGCCGCCGCACCGTCATAGCGACCGCCGCCATCGAAATCGGCCGCCACGAGGGCGATCGGCCGCAGGCTCACCGTCGGGTTGTCATCTTGGCGGAAACGCCGGTTCCCGAGGCTCCTGAACATCGCCACCGAGTTCGCTACCGCGTCCGACACCAGCAGATCCGGAATCGAGTCGCCGTTGATG
>CAZTDK010000925.1:0-2704 GCA_964611965.1 uncultured Binatia bacterium (SeqCode)
GCAGGTCGCGATCCTTGGCGAAGAAGTCGCCGCTTTCGCACACCGGGCCGACGACGTCGGCGGTCACCAACGCGCCTGGGCGCGGTACCACGGGCTCGATACCCTGATAGGAGCCATAGAGCGCCGGACGGATCAGGTCGTTCATGCCGCCATCGACGACGACGAAGTTCTTCTCGTCGGTGCTCTTCAAGTACAGCACCTTGGTGAGCAGAATGCCGGCGTTGCCGACGATGACCCGTCCCGGCTCGAGGATCAGGGTCAGATCGAGCCCCCGCAGGCCATCGTGCAGCGCGGCGGCGTAGTCCTTGGGCTCCGGCGGGTGCTCGTCGTTGTAGGTGATGCCGAGACCGCCGCCCATATCAAGGTAACGGATGTGGAAATCCTCGCGTTGCAAGCGATCGACGAGCTCGCGTACGCGCTGCAGCGCGTCGATGAACGGCGGCACCGTGGTCAGCTGCGAGCCGATGTGGCAGTCGACGCCGATGACCTCGATGTGCGGCATCTGCCGGGCGCGTCGGTAGTCTTCGATCGAGCGCTGAATGTGAATGCCGAACTTGCTTTTCTTCAAACCCGTGGAAATGTACGGGTGCGTCTTGGGGTCGACGTCAGGGTTCACCCGCAAGGCAACGCGGGCCTTCAATCCCAGCGCACCGGCGGCGGCGTTGATGGTGTCCAACTCGCCGGGTGACTCGACATTGAACATCAGGATATCGCTGCGCAGGGCGTAAGCGATCTCCTCATAGGTCTTGCCGACGCCGGAGAACACGATTTTTCGCGCATCGACGCCAGCGCGCAGGGCGCGGAACAGCTCGCCGCCGGACACGATGTCGAAACCGCTGCCTTCGCGTGCGAAGGTGCGTAGGACCGCCAGATTGGAGTTGGCCTTGACCGAGAAGCAGACGAGGTGCGGCGTCGAGGCAAACGCCTCGTCGAAGACGCGATAGTGACGGCGCAGCGTCGCCATGCTGTAGACGTAACAGGGCGTGCCGACGCGGGCGGCGACCTCCCGCAGTGGCAGATCCTCGGCGTACAGCTCACCGCTGCGGTGTTGGAAGTGGTGCATGACTCTCCTCGCCCGTGTTTGTGCGTTCCACCGTCACTACGTTGGACGGTGCACTAAAGTACCGATCGAGCGTGTAGGATACAACCCGGTAGCGATACGGCATTCCCACGCTAGTGTCATTATCGACGTGCGAGAAGCGTTTGACCTGGCGGAAACGGTCGCGATCGTTGACCTCGAGCACCGCGAGGCGCTCGAACGGTGCCAGCGGATCGGTGCGGGCCGACCGCTCGATCACGAAGCCGCCCAAATCGGTCATCTGCACGCCGCTGGTGTAGGTACTCGGGCGACTCCACCACAGCTGAATGCCCTGCGGTGTGCTGCTCGCGGTCAGGTTGGTGATCGGTCTGGGGAGGACGTCTTCCGGCGGGCGAGGGAGCGACTTGCGGCCGCAGGAGGAGAAAATCACAAGGCAGAAGGCAAGAGGCAAAAGGTAAAGGTTGCGAGAGCGAGCCATACGATTTCGATCGGGTTGACGGTTATCGTGCGCCCTTCAAGAGGAATTCTCACGCGGCGCCGCAGAGAACGCCGAGAAGAATGGGGAACTTCATGCTTCTTCCCTTCCTATTTCTTTTCCGCGGCTCTGCGTGAGCTGTCATTTGTTGGAATGCCGGCGCAGTTGCCGCCGGACATTTTCTGGCGAGGTTCCACCGATGGCGCGCCGCCGGCGGAGCGCGGCGTCGGCGCGCAGCCACTTGCGCACGTCGGCGCTGAAGTGTGGCGAAAAGCTACGCAGTTGCTCCAGGGTCAGCTGCTCGAGGCCGACGGCCTGCTGGACACAGTGCCGGACGATGGCGCCGACGATCCCATGCGCCTCGCGGAAGGGCATGCCCTTGCTGCTCAAATAATCGGCCAGCTCCGTCGCCAGCGTGTACCCCGCCGTTGCCGCCGCCGCCATGCGTGCGCGGTTGATCTGCAGCTCCGGCAGCATGGCGCTGAGCACCGCCATGCTGGCCTTGACCGTATCGGCGCTGTCGAAGACCGGCTCCTTGTCCTCCTGCAGGTCGCGATTGTAGGTCATTGGCAAACCCTTCAGCGTCGTGAGCAGCGACAACAAGTTGCCGTACAAGCGCCCGGTCTTGCCGCGGATCAGCTCGGCGACGTCGGGGTTCTTCTTTTGCGGCATGATCGAGCTGCCGGTGGCGAAGGCATCGGGAAGGGTGACAAAGCCGAAGTCTTGCGACGACCAGAGAATCAGATCTTCCGCGAAGCGGCTGAGATGCATGCCGAGAATCGCGCATGCGGCCAGGAACTCGGCGGCAAAGTCCCGGTCGCTCACCGCGTCCATGCTGTTCGTGCTGACGCTGCCGAACCCCAAGCGGCGCGCCACGTAGAGCCGATCGATGGGAAAGGTGGTGCCGGCGAGCGCCCCCGAGCCGAGGGGCAGGACGTCGATGCGCTTGAACCCGTCGGTGAAGCGCTGCCGATCGCGCTCGATCATCTCCGCATAGGCGAGCAGATGATGTGCGAACAGCACCGGCTGCGCCGGTTGCAAGTGGGTGTACCCGGGCATGACGGCGTCGGCGTGCGCAGTGGCGACGCCCACGACGGCGTGGCGGAGCTGTCGCAGCAGCTCGAGAATGCTCAACGTCTCGTCTTTGAGATAGAGGCGCAGATCGAGCGCCACCTGATCGTTGCGGCTGC
>CAZTDK010000926.1:0-2702 GCA_964611965.1 uncultured Binatia bacterium (SeqCode)
CCGTGTTCAGTCCGTCGACCTTGACCATCCATGTGGGCGATACCGTCCAGTGGACCTGGGCGAGCACAGGTCACAACGTCGTCAGCGGCGGCAGCGACTGCGTCGCCGATAATCAGTTTTGCTCCCCGAACGACAGCAATTGCGCGGGCACACCGCTGCTCAGCAGCGGGACAACGTACAGTCACACCTTCACGGCGGAGGGCACCTTCCCGTACTTTTGCGCCCAACACTGCGATCTCGGAATGGTCGGAACGATCACCGTCGAGCCCGCGTTCGCCGCGGCGCCGTTGATCAAGTACGTTGATCCGTTCATCGGCAGTGGCGGGCTGGGCTTCAGTTTCGGCAGCGCGGTGCCTGGCGCCGTCGCGCCCTTCGGCATGGTTCGCTTGTCGCCCGACACAACCAAGTCGGGCATACCCGTCTCCTTCTACCACTACAGCGGCTACTACTACGACGACCAGGTGATCCAGGGCTTCTCCCATCTGCATTTCCACGGCACCGGCGCCGACGGCTATGGCGATCTCTTGATGATGCCGGTGCCGGGATTTGCACCCAACATGATCGTGCCCGCAGGCTACCGTTCCCACTTTTCAAAAAGCACGGAAGTCGCCTCGCCGGGCTACTACTCGGCGCGCTTGGACAACGGCAACATTCTGGCCGAGCTGACCAGTACCGGCCGGGTTGGCATGCATCGTTACACCTTCCCCGCCGGGGCCAGCGGCGCCGCGGTGGTCATCGACGCCGGCCATCTCACCTCGGACGGCCTGGCCAGTAATATCGAGCTGACCATCGATCCCGACGGGCGCACCGTCGTCGGCCACCACCATGATGCGGGCGGCTTGAGTGGTGGAGGCGGCGGCTTCGATCTGTATTGGGTGATCGCCTTCGACCAGCCACTCAAGAGCTACGGCGGCTGGCAAGGCCAGACCGTGATGGCCAATGCCACGTCGATCGCTTCACCCACCGATGGGGGTGGCGCCTACCTCGAGTTCGACGTCCCGGACGGCGGCGTCGTCAATCTACGCGTCGGGCTTTCGATGGTCGATCTCGACGGGGCGAAAAACAATTTGGCGGCCGAGGCTCCGACCTTCGATTTCGACGCCGTGCACAGCAGCACCGAAGCACGCTGGGAGTCGATGCTCGGGCGCGTCAAGGTCGTGGACCACGGCGCGGACAGCGATCTACATTACCTGCGAATGTTCTACACCGCGGCATACCACGCCTTGATCATGCCGACGGTCCTCAGCGACGCCGACGGCCGCTATAAGGGCTTTGATCATCAGATCCACCAGGCCGACGGCTTTCAATTCTATTCCGACATGTCGCTGTGGGACACCTTCCGCACCCTGCATCCATGGCTGACCTTGGTCTATCCCGAGGTTGAGCGAGAGATCGTCATCTCGCTGTTGAAGATGTACGAGCAGGACGGCTTCCTGCCGATCTGGCCGGTCGCCCAGGGCGACTCGGGCACCATGATCGGCGCGAGCGCGGAGCTGGTCATCGCCGACTCGTACGTCAAGGGAGTTCGGGACTACGACACGGCGGAAGCGTACGAAGCCGTCACGCGCTCCGGCCGTGAGCCCAGCCCGCCCGGCTCGACCTCTCCCGGCCGGCGTCACATCGCCGACTATCTTGCGCTCGGCTACGTCCCCACCGAGGACGACGGATCGGCCGTCTCGATGACCCTTGAATACGCGGCCTCGGACGGCGCCTTGAGCCAGATCGCCAAGGCCTCTGGTCACGACGACGACGCGGCGGAATTCGCCGGGCGCTCGCTGAATTACCGCAACGTCTGGGATCCGGGCACGCAGTTCTTCCGCACCAAGGATCGCAACGGCGTGTTCAAAACCCCGTTCAACCCGCTCCAGTGGGGAGTCGATTACCGCGAGGCCACAGCCTGGCAATATCTCTGGTACGTGCCGCACGATCCGCAGGGCTTGAGCGACCTGTTCGGCGGCCACGACGGCTTCGTCGCCGCGCTCGAAGGATTCTTTGAAAAATCGAAGCACGAACAAGACACCTTGAACGACGTCACCCGCCTGCTGTACCGCAACTACTATTGGGCGGGGAACGAGCCGGACATCCACACCTCCTACCTCTTCACCGATGCCGGACGGCCGGATTTGACGGGACGGTGGTCGCGCTGGGCGCTGGAAAATCTCTACGGCCCCGGGCCAGACGGCTTGCCGGGTAATGACGACTGCGGGACGATGAGCGCCTGGTACCTGTTTACCGCGCTCGGGTTCTACCCCGTGCCCGGATACGACAAGTACTATGTCGGCGCGCCGCTCTTTCCGACGGCGGAAATCACGCTCAAGAATGGCACTTTGAGAATCGACGCCCCCGGCGCCGGGCCGAACAACTATGTCAGCCACTCGCCGAACCTCAATGGAAACGCGCTGCCCGATTTCACCTTCCGTCACTCCGACCTGGCGAGCGGTGCGAAGCTTAGTGTGAATATGACGTCGGAATGAAACTCTACTGAGAAGATCGGATCCTCACCACGAAGGGCACGCAGCGCACGAAGAAGAAAGGCAAAGGACTAAAGACGAGGTCTTACTGTAATCCGATATCACCGCCGCTCGAGTTGGCGGAATCCCATGTCCCATCTCTCAGGTGGACGTCCTTCGTGCCCTTCGCGGTTGACTAACCCTGATGTGACATTAATCAGGCCGTTTTCAAGAGCCGATCGAGCCGCCTGA
>CAZTDK010000927.1:0-2696 GCA_964611965.1 uncultured Binatia bacterium (SeqCode)
GCTCGATCCCAACACGGCGAGCGCGCTACACACTCTTTTCAGCTCGGCGCGCGCCGCGGTCGACCGCCAGGCGCCCCCGGCGCAGGTTGCCGACATGCTGACGATGCTACGCGAGCGCCTGGCGACGGCGACGGGCGTGAGCGCGCTGGCATATCCTCCGGCACCGCCCGCCGCCGCCCGCGGCCAACGCCTCTTCGCGGAGAACTGCGTCAGCTGTCACGGCGAGCGCGGCGACGGCAAAGGACCAAGCGCGGCGCAGCTCACTCCGCCGCCAGCCGACTTCACCGACGCCAGCTTCATCCGCGGCGAGACACCGTACGACTTCTTTCACGTGATCAGCCTCGGGAAACGCAACACCGCCATGCCGGCTTGGGATGGAGCGCTCTCGGTCCAGGACCGATGGGACCTCGTCGCCTACTTGTGGACACTGGCTCCAGGTACCGCCACGCTTGCCGAGGGCCAGGGCGTGTATCTCACCCAGTGCGCCAGCTGTCACGGCGCCACCGCCAACGGGCACGCCCCCTTTGCGGAGGTGCTGATCACGCCCGCACATGATCTTACGCAACCGCAAGAACTGGCGCAGCGCACCGACACGGAGCTGTTTGCCGCCACGACAAACGGCCTCAGCGGCAGCCCCATGCCCGCATTTGCGCACACCCTGAGCGCCGCTGACCGCTGGAAGACGGTCGCCTTCCTCCGCGCCCTGTCGCTGGGTGGCTCGCTTCCCGCCAGCGGCGGCGCTGTCCGCGGTCCCGCTCCAGATGGCACGCGCTTCGCCGGGCTCTTGCGGCTGCTCGCCCGCGAATATGCGGCGGCGTGGTCGGATGATCAGTTGACCAATACCTTGGAGTACGACGAGGCCAGCGCACTCGCCGAGCAGGTGGCGCGGGTCGGCGACAGCGTCGCAGCCGCGCTGGCGGCGCGCGCCCCTGATGCCGCCGGCCTTCTTCGTGCCCAGGTAGCGGGGCTGGTGTCGGCCATTCACGAACGCGCCCCGGCGGCGCACGTCACCGCAGCGGTCGAGACGCTGGCGACGCTGGTGCAGACGCACGAGGTTGTCCCCGTTGAAACTCAGGCCACGGCAGCAGGCACTTCGAGCGATGTCGACGCAGCGCTCGCTGCGAGCACACGTCTTGTCGAGACTGCCCTCACCGCTTATGGCCGCGGTGACACCGCCGCCGCCGGCACCGCGGCAGACGCCTACCTGGAATTCGAACCGATCGAGCAGCGGCTCGGAGCAACCGCCCCAGGGCTGAAGACCAGAGTCGAAACCCTCTTCATGCAGTTCCGGCAGGCGCTGCGCTCCCCAAACAACGCGGTACCCGCCACCGCGGCGAAGGACGGTATCGCGAACGCATTCGCTGATGTCCGCACCGCGCTGCAGCCACATAGCAGCCCCTACGCACTGTTCCTCGAATCGGCCACCATCATCTTTCGCGAAGGGTTCGAGATGGTCCTGGTCATTGGAGCGTTGCTCGCCTACGTCGTGAAGAGCGGCAACCTCAACATGCGGAAGCCCATCTACGGGGGTACCGCCGGCGGCGTGGTCGCGAGCCTGGCGACGGCGGCGGTGATGGGCGAGCTCCTGCGCCTGCATCCCAGCTCGTCTGACTTGCTCGAGGGTTGCACCATGTTGCTGGCCGCGGTGGTGCTGTTTTGGGTCAGCTATTGGCTGATCTCCAAGGCCGAGGCCGACAAGTGGCAACGCTACATTCGCGGCAAGGTGCAGCGGGCGCTCAGCGGGCGCCGCACCGTGGCGCTGGCGGGGGCAGCGTTTCTCGCGGTGTACCGCGAAGGCTTCGAGACGGTTCTCTTCTACCAGGCGCTGTACACCAGCGCGCCGGGCCAATCGACGATCGTGACCGCGGGTTTCATCGCCGGCGCCATTGTGCTCGCGGCGGTGTACGCCGCCTTCCGCCGCTTCCAAGTGAAGATTCCGATTCAACAGTTCTTTTTCGTCACTGGCCTCCTCCTCTATGCGATGGCCGCGGTGTTCGCCGGACAGGGGGTGCATGAGCTGCAGGACGCGGGCGTGGTAAGTGTGACATCCGTCGACTGGATGCCCACCCTGCCTTTGCTGGGCGTCTTTCCCACCCTCGAGTCGCTGGGAACGCAGGCCCTGTTTGTCGCCTTGCTGCTGTACGCCACGGCGGTCACGCTGCGGCGTCGGACCAAGATGCCAGCGCTGGTATCCGATGGCAGCGTCGTCGCCGAGGTGCAAGCCCTGCACGTTGCCGTCGACGCCGTGCGGCAGGAGCTCAGCGCTCTGTGCGCCACAACGGCAGCGCGCGGCGACACCGGCAGTGGCGATGCCATTCAAGAACAAGTCAGCGGCGTGCTCCTGCAGGTGGAGCGCCTCGCCGGCGAACTCGCCAAAACACCTGTCGCGCGCCTGGCTAACGCGGGCGGGCGGAGCCGGCACTGAAGCGCAGGACAGGCAGGGTGGTCTCGTGATTTGCCATGGCCAGCGATTGAAATCGAATATCAATATCACCAGGAGGAATGCATGAGACCCGCGATCTTCGTCCTAACCTTCGCTTGTACGGCACTAGCCTTGGCCACATTGGCTGAGCTAGGTGTGTAGGTGAAACCGATGTTACCAATACCAACCGTGTGATCGGCCGTTTTGTACTGGCCGGAAATCCAGGTGCCGCTAGCGTTGTACTCATCTACGTAGAAGGCTATTTCGCTGCCGG
>CAZTDK010000928.1:0-2692 GCA_964611965.1 uncultured Binatia bacterium (SeqCode)
GCGCCCTTCGCCCTCCTGGGTGTCTCCAACCGTCAATGGAACAGCTAGCGCGCGATGAGAATTGAACGGCGACGGGCCGGGTGAACCGGTTGGCGGTCCATCCATGGATCGCATCGCATCAGGCACGTATGCTGCTGCGCGAAGTGTATTCCTGTGGAGGTCCCGTGAACGACACGCCCATCTCTTCGCCATTCCTCGCCAAGCAACGTGCCGCTCGGGTGCTCGTCTTCTGCGTCGACGATGCCTTGTTCTGCCTGCACGTCGATTGGGTCGAGGCCGTCTACCCGCAGACTGCCGTTCGCGTCCATGCGCTGCGCACACGCGCCGGCCAGGCGCAACGCTTTCTGGCGCATTCCGCAACGCCCGCCCTGGTTATCGACCTGCGCGAAGTCTTTGGCGTGCCGTCACTGCGCGCCGTGCCGGAACGCGCCCACTACCTGATCGTTCGCTCCGGGAGTATCACGCTGGCCGTCGCAGCCGACGCATGTCTGGGAGTTCGGAGCCTCGACTTGCATGCACAGACACCGGTTCCAAGCGCGATCGTACGCGACGGTGGCTTCCCAGTGGCTCATCTTCTCAGCTTGGACGGGAAGATGCTCGCGGTCCTCGACCCCAGCCATCTGCTCGACAGCGCCGCGCGCAGCCTGTTAGGCGCCATGCAGCCGCGCGCCGAAGGCTTTCTAGCCCGCCAGACAAAGCTCGAGGCCCTGTGGGCAGAGATCCGCACGCAACCCACCGAGACCAACTTGCGGAACTTCGCACGGCTGTGTGCGCGCAATGGACGCGGCCGTACGGCAGCCGCCACACGGCTGGTGCTCAAACATCTGACCGGGCCAAATGGAGACGGTGACGCGGCGTCGGAACCGGAGCGCTTGATCGGCCGGCTGGTTCAACTGAGCCGCGAGCGCCGCACCGGTGAGTTGTTGCTGGCGCCCGCTGCCGCCGCACACGCACACAAGTTCGTCTTCGCAGACGGACGAATCGTCAACGCACGGGCGGATGCCGTCCGTGGCAAGGCCGCCGTCGACCGGCTGTTGGCGGCGCACAGCTCGGACTATCACTTCATCGACATGGAGCACGCGACTGAGATCGGACAGATCGACGAGAGCACGGCGGCACTGGCGATCGCTTCGTTGGAGACGCTCGCTTCGCGGACCTGGAAGCCTGCGGCGAGCCAACGCGGCGCCGTTTACAAGAATGATTCCGGCCCCACCCCCGTAAGCTGAACGCGTCGTTGACCACAGACGCCCTTCCTGAGGAATGGATACATGGAAACCTCCCCTCGTCTCTTGGCCGTCGACGACAGCGCCACCATCCGCAAAGCCTTCGAGCTGATTCTCGCACCGGCGGGCTACATCCTGGAGTTCGCCGCCACTGCTGCCGAAGGCCTGGCGAAGGCGCGCGCGCTCCAACCCAGCGTCGTTCTCCTCGACTTCATTCTCCCCGACATGCGGGGCTCAGAGGTGGCGCGCGAGCTCCTTCTGGATCCGCGGACGGCGCATCTTCCGGTCGTATTGATCTCCACCAAGGGAGCGGAGATCCGGCAAGCGTACCAAGACATCCCCAACGTCGTCGCATATATCACCAAGCCATTTACCCCGGATCAGGTCCTCAACGCGGTCAGCGAAGTGCTGGCGCACGTCAGCGAGGCGGGCTTCTTCAAGCACGCGGCGCTCGCGTCACCACCCGACCAGGGAGAAGCGGGCACCACACCGTCCGTGACGCATACCGCACCGCAACCGAACCCCACCGACGCGGCGCACCTTGCCGGACCGACAACACGCGACGAGAGCTGGACGGACATCGACGACGGCGCTGTCGACGACGAAGACGAGGTTCGCACCAGTCCATCCGGCAGCCCGGCGGCACGTGCGTCACTCGAGCGTATGTTCGAAACCCTGCTCGCCGGGCTGGAAGGCGTCTACGTCGAAGAAATCGACACGCCCACTGGCGCAGTTGCCGATCAGGCCAAATCCTACACCGATCTCGCCTCGCGATTGACCCGTCAGCTGGACGAAACGCTCGAACACGCCAAGTCCGGCGCGCGCTTTGGATTGTGCAGCGACGGCTCCGTCCAATCGCTGGCCGATATGCTGCTCGATACCCATCGTCGCGTCTGCCGTTTGCTCTTCCGCGCCGTCGCTGCCGGCGCCGTCGATACCGAGTTGGCTGGCCGCAGCCGGGCGCGGGTGCTGGTCGTGCGCCATCCGGACGGGGAGGCGGTGGAGCAGCTGCTGGCACCAGGCGGTGACGCGGCGGACTGGCACGTCTTCTCGGTGGCATCAGACTTTCGCCAGCTGCCGCTGATGACGCGGCTATTCGGCCCGACCCACCTGATCGTCGAGACGGCACAGCACGCCGCCCTTTGGGATCAGCTGCGGCTGGTTCGTGCGCTGCCGGAAGGACGCCGGCTGGAGATTCTTGGCATCATGTCAACCAGCGCGGCGGTCAAAGCCGTCGATGCAGCGACGTTGGCGGAGCTGGGCATCTCCACCGTTGTGGACAGCGGTCGCGACCTCCGCAACGTGCTGCGTGCCCGCATCGGCGGTTCGTCGCCTCACGCTTCCCGTCGTGAGACCCTGTCGGACTTGGCAATCTCCAGCGACCAATCCTGTCCTGAGGCTCCCCGAAGGGGGGGCGGGCCATAGAAGAGCCGCTGCCCGCAGGGCCGCCGCCGGACGGGCCGCCGCCG
>CAZTDK010000929.1:0-2226 GCA_964611965.1 uncultured Binatia bacterium (SeqCode)
GTGCGCATTGCAAGCTGAAATGCTCAGCAAAGCCGGTGTGATGCGCACCGCGCTATGACGTTTGTGTGCAATCTTTGTGTCAAGTAAACACTGCGGAGTTTTTTCTTGACTTCACGGCGCGCCGCTGGCTATCACGGCAACACCATAGATAGGTTGATGGCCGCGCAAACCAGAGTGTCGTGCGGTTGCCGAGGACAGGGATGAGGCCGTAGCCGGCTACGGTGGCTCCGACTACGGCGCCGAGCGTATTCAAGCTGTCGAGGGTTCCGACGATGCGCGTGATGCTGCCCTCGCGCTTGATGAGCGCCTGGCTCAGGTGCGGGAGCGTCGCCCCCATGAGGGTCGTCGGAACGAGCAGGAACGAGAACAGGAGTAGGGACTGGACGAAACTGAAGGCGACGTAGGACAGTCCGAGCAATCGATGCCGCGTGAGGTACAGTGCCGCGACCAGCGGCACCACGACTGGGGATATAGGGCGATGTCCCCGCCAGCATGGGCGGCCGAGCATCGGACTCGTATCCCCCATTGTGGCTAATTCTGAGTGGCTACTTTGGGCCACGGATAGGCGGATTCCATGCAATCTGCGGCCAATACATAATCTAATTTCAACCGCGTTTGTTTTTTTATTGACTTCACTAGAAGCGCGCAGGTATCACCGGATGGCCGTGGGTTTTCCCTTGGCAGTAATCTCGTTGGAATTCGTGTTTCGCATGTTCAAGTCGTGTAACGCATCAAGCGCCGATTCTATCAGCCGGTTCTCGGCCGTACCCGCATAGCAATCACAGTAACGGTAAGCGCAGTAGAGAGGTGGCAATATGACGAAGTTCCGGGCGGCAGGCAGCGGGTTCTTTTTCGCAGCTGGCATCGTGGGCGCGTTGCTCTCGGTGTGGGGCACAGCGGCGTACGCGGCGGAGATGACGATCACCAACGATACCTATGTCATCTCGAACGGCAACGTTCAGCAAGGAACCAAAGGCTCCGCACTGGTCAAGGCGTCGGCGAGCAACTCGATCACCGACACCACCTTCGTCAAGTTCAGCTTGAGCAACCTGCCTGCGGGGACCACCGGCAGCCAGGTGTCCAAGGCCACATTGACGCTATTTGCCAACACCATCACCGTGCCCTCGGGCGGCAACGTGTCGTTTCTGGTGTCCCGCGTCCTTCCTCAAGTGACGCCGTGGACGGAGACGACGTTGACCGCGTCCAACCAGCCGGGCATCGACGTCGTGCCCCTCGCGTCCTTCTCGCTGCCGATTACCTCGAAGAAGACCTTCGTGACGGTCGACGTGACGACGCTCGTGAAGGCGTGGATCGACGGCACCCAGGCGAACAATGGTCTGGCTTTCGTGCCGGTGACGCCCGGCACCGGCACGACCACCCTGAAACTCGATACCAAGGAGACGACCGGAACCTCTCATCCCGTCTCCCTCGACATTGAACTGATCGGTGGCGGCGCAACCGGCTCCACCGGCGCCACTGGCCCCACCGGTGCAACCGGTGCCTCAGGTGCCTCGGGGCCAACCGGTGCGACCGGCGCTACCGGGCCCGCCGGTGCGACCGGTACCACGGGTGCGACCGGCGCCTCCGGTGCCTCAGGGGCAACCGGGCCAACGGGTGCGACGGGCGCGACTGGTCCGATCGGATTGACGGGCGTGACTGGTTCAACCGGCGCCACGGGTCCGACGGGCGCCACTGGCCTCACCGGCGATACGGGCGTCACCGGCCCGAACGGTGCCACCGGCGATACGGGTCCGACGGGTGCCACGGGTGATACGGGAGCGAGCGGCGCCACCGGGCCCGCGGGTGCAACCGGAGACACCGGTACCCCAGGTCTTGTCTGGCTCGGCAACTGGAGCAATGCGACCAACTACGCACCCAATGATGCGGTCACCGACAATGGATCGAGCTACGTTGCTCTGAACGCCAATACGAATGACGAGCCGCCGTCGGCGAACTGGAACCTGCTGGCGCAAGAAGGCGCCACCGGCGCGACCGGTTCAAACGGTGCGACCGGTGCAACTGGCCCAACCGGTGCGACGGGCACAACCGGCGCCACCGGTACGACCGGTGCGACCGGCCCGACAGGAGCGACGGGTTCTACGGGCGGCACCGGTGGCACGGGTGCCTCGGGCGCGACCGGTGCGACCGGTGCGACGGGCACAACCGGCGCCACCGGCCCGACAGGAGCGACGGGTTCTACGGGCGGCACCGGTGGCACGGGTGCCT
>CAZTDK010000929.1:2326-2689 GCA_964611965.1 uncultured Binatia bacterium (SeqCode)
CGGGCGCGACCGGTGCGACCGGTGCGACGGGCACAACCGGCGCGACCGGCCCGACAGGAGCGACGGGTTCTACGGGTGGCACCGGCGGCACGGGTGCCGTAGGCGCCACCGGCGCGACTGGCCCCACTGGTGACACTGGTGCGACCGGTCCGACCGGCCCAACTGGTGCGACCGGCGCGACGGGACCGACGGGTGCCACCGGTCTCACGGGCGCGACTGGCGCCACCGGCCCGACGGGTGCCACGGGTTCGACCGGCCTGACGGGCGCTACGGGTGACACCGGTCCACAAGGCCTGATCTGGATGGGAGCGTGGAGCAACTCAACCAGCTACGATATCAACGATTCCGTCAGCTTTAATGGAT
>CAZTDK010000930.1:0-2683 GCA_964611965.1 uncultured Binatia bacterium (SeqCode)
CCTTGGTTTCCTGCCAATGCTGCGGCGAGATCGCTTCGGCGTGATCGTTGATGCTCCAGAAGTCGAGCGCCGAGCAAAAGCGTGCGAAGTCGCAGGCGTCGGCGGGCGGGTGCGCGCCTTCGCCTTGCAGGATGGGTAGGCTGCGCAGAAACGCGTCGGCCGAAAAGGTCGTGTGCACGTGCAGATCGCCGAAGAGAATCTGCTTGTCCGGGCTGACCGCGGGTGGCGGAGCGAGCTGCCGCGATGCGTCGGCCTCGCGTGCCTGCCGTGCCGCCACCACTGCCTCGGGTAACCGCTTTCCAGTAATCGTTCCCGGTCCCTCGTGTTGCCCGCGACATCCGGTAACCACGATGCCGGCGAGCGCGATGCCACACAGATAGCGCATGGTCATGGCGTGTCGATTCTCCTTTGTCTCTGGACGCATCGTTCTGTTACCACCGACGTCAGCGGGCCGTCAGCAGATCGCCGCGAGCTGGCACCATGCCTCAATCTATTTGCACTGTCAATGCGAGAAGTGGGCGCGGCCTTGCTTCGAAGCCACCGCAGTCGCAGCGCTGCGTTTGCCAGCCGAGCGCAGTGGGGGCCATGCGCTGAGAATGTCAGCGCGGAGCGGTTTACGCGATTGCCCGTGTTCGCGTACAATGCGGCACGAGTGTTGCCCTACCTGTGTCATAGATAGGAGGCAACGATGGGAGTGATCGAGGTCATGGCAGTTGGAAATGGAATTCCCGACCTACCGCTCAGCCTAGGCGTGGCACCGGTGTTGATGCTGGCGGTCTTGGGTATGGCGGTGTTGGGCATCGTTATGGCGATTCCCCGCCGATCGGTGCCGGCACTGCGTCTGGTGCACGCCGCAAGCCGCTGAGGCTCACTCAGGTGGGGCGAAGGAGCGGGATTGAGCCGTCATGATTTTCCTTGGTCTGCTCATCGCCGTGATCCTCTTCTTCCATTTCAAGCGCCGCTTGAAGGACTCGCGCTGCCAAAAACCTGGCGTTGAGGATGCGGCGTGCTTCTCGCCGGCCGGTGCCGTCAGCTGGCACGAGGAATGGCATCGGCAATGGGCCGACAAGTTCCAACGACAGGCCGAGCGACGCCGGCGCCACTTCGAACGCCAGCTGCGCTACCTCGAGCGCCGGGCACGGCGCTTCGGCTTCTCGGTGGTGCGCGCGGCCGAGCCGAACGATGCGGCAACGGCCACCTCCACTACCGCCGGGCCCGGGCCGCTGCCCGCGGCGGAGTCTGAGATCTTGCGGCGCGCCCGCCGGCGCGCTTCCGCCGAGGTCGGCTTCTACAGTCATCTGACGAGCTACCTCGGCGTGATGGCGTTTCTGGCGCTGATCAACCTGCTGACCACCAGCTATCCGTGGTTCATGTGGCCGGCGATCGGCTGGGGGTTTGGGTTGTTCTCGCACTACATGGCGGTGTTCGGCTCGCGCCTGATGCGCGAGCGCTACTTCGAGCCGGCGGTGGAACGCGAGGTGCGACGTGAGAAAGTCGTGATGCATACCGAGAAGCAAGCCAGCATCGACGAGCTTTCCGCCACCATCGCGCACGAGATCCGCAACCCGATTGCCGCCGCCAAGAGCCTGGTGCAGCAAATGGGCGAGGACCCGACCTCGGTGGAGAATGTGCAGTACGCCGCGGTGGCCGTCGATGAGCTCGACCGGGTGGAGCGCCGCATTTCCCATCTTCTCCGCTACGCCAAGGAGGAGGAGTACATCTTCGCGCCGGTCAACATTGCCGCCGTGGTCGACTCGGCGCTGACACAGCTGCGTGCCAAGCTCGACGCCGGCAGGGTTACCGTGCAGCGCAATTACATTGTTGGCCCAACGCTGGTCGCCGATGGTGAGAAGCTCAAACAGGTCTTTGCCAACATTCTCGACAACGCCACCGATGCCCTCGAGCGCACGGCGGCCGGCCCTGCCACCGGTCTCCCCAATGGCCATGCCGACGGCCGGCGCATCGAGGTGTTCATCGACAACGGGACGCTGTCCGGCCCGCGCCGCAGCACCACGGTGCGGGTGCGCGACAACGGGTGCGGCATCCCTGCCGATCGGATCGAGCGCATCTTCAACCCCTTCTTCACCACCAAGGAAAAAGGCACCGGACTCGGCATGGCGATCTCCAAGAAAATCGTCGAGGCGCACGAAGGCTCGATCAACGTCGTCAGCGAAGCCGGTCGCGGCACCGAGTTCATCGTCACTTTGCCGCTGCCGCCGGAGTGAGGGGCAGTGACGAGTGACCGGTGACGAGTGACGAGAGAGCAAAGACCAGGAACTTCCCGGATGAAAGGCCGTATACTCGTTGTCGATGACGAAAAGGCCATGTTGCTGGCCTTGAAGGGGCTGTTGACGAGGGAAGGTTACCAGGTCGAGACGGCGTCCAGCGGTGAGGAGGCGGTGCGGCGCATCGAGACCGGCAGCTTTCATGTGGTGATCACCGATCTCAGCATGGGCGGCATGAGCGGGATGCAGCTGCTGGAACGTGCGCGTGCCGTCGATCCGGAACTGGCGGTGCTCATGATTACCGCGTACGGCTCGGAGAAGATCGCCGTGCAAGCCATGAAGCTGGGCGCGGTCGACTACATTCCGAAACCGTTCGACAATGATGAGCTACGTCTGGTGGTGCAGCGTTGCATGGAAACAGTGCTGCTGCGGCGTGACCATCGCCGCCTGCTGGAACA
>CAZTDK010000931.1:0-2678 GCA_964611965.1 uncultured Binatia bacterium (SeqCode)
CCCGGCTATGAGCTCTATCATTCGGGGCATGTGAACTGCAGCACGCTGTCCAACCATGATCTCCTCTCTCTCAGGCGCAAGGCGTATCTGCGCTTCTATTTCGGTAATGGCCGTATTGTGCGAACGCTGGCGAGCCACCCGGATAAACGCGCCCTCGGCCATCTTGCGTGGAAACAGCTCAAGCGCCTCGAGCTCGACAAGCTGCTGCGACGACGGCCGCAGGCTGGACGTGCGACCGCCGAACCAGTGACTGCCCCCGGTGGCCTGCTTGTCGATCTCAGCCGTACCGGTACCGGCGAGGTTGCGGTTCCGGGCGTGCGTCTCGGGCCTCGAGCTGTGTAGGAAAGACGCTTCCCCGCGTTTCGTAACGCTGCACAGGGAGACGACATGGATCGCGCCTTGCCAGTCCTGTCCTTCTTGACGTACGCTCACTGCTGGTCATGCCGCAGCTTCGTGTAACCCTCATCCGCCCACCCTCGGTCACCAGCCCGCAGGCGATGGTGGGTACGCCGGCGTCGCCCTCACTGGCGCTGGCGCTCCTGACCGCGTTTCTCAAGCGGCACGGGTACGCGGTCACGGCAATTGACGCGCAGGGTGAGGCCCTCAGCCAGTACACGCCGTTCGACGGCGGCCCGCATCGGGTGCACGGATTGACTGCGGAGCAGATCGTGGCGCGCATCCCGCCAGAGACGCGTCTCATCGGCTTCTCCTGCATGTTCTCGAACGAGTGGATTTATCACCGGCGGGTCATCGAGGTGGCAGCGGAGCGCTTTCCTGGCGTGCCGATCCTCGTCGGCGGGGAGCATGCCACGGCAGCGGCGAGTTACATTTTACGCGCCTGTCCGAGCGTTCTTGCTTGCGCCATCGGCGAAGGTGAGGAGACGCTCCTCGAAGTGCTGCAGGCGCTCGAACGGGGTGAGTCGCTCGATGGGATTGCCGGCTTGGTGGTGCGGGACCCGACGACCACTGAGGTCAGACACACCGCCCCGCGCCGGCGCATCCGCGCGCTGGATGAGATGCCGTGGCCGGACTGGGACGCGGTGCCGCTGCGCAACTACCTCGATCGGGGCTTCGGTCACGGCATCGGCCACGGGCGCAATATGCCGATGCTGGCGTCGCGAGGGTGCCCGTACAAATGCACCTTCTGCTCGAACCCGCAGATGTGGGGCAACCTGTGGAATGTGCGCAGCGCTGCGGACGTCGTTGCGGAAATGAAGTACTACAAGGAGAAGTACGCGATCGACAGCTTCTCATTCTACGATCTTACCGCCATCATGCGCCGCCGCTGGATTCTCGAGTTCGCGGACCTGCTCATCAAGGCAGATCTGGGGGTGACCTGGCTGCTGCCGTCCGGCACGCGCTCGGAGGCGATGGATGCCGAGGTGGTGCGCAAGCTGAAGCGGTCGGGTTGCTCGACCCTGAACTTCGCCCCCGAGAGCGGCTCGCCGCGGATGCTCGAACGCATCAAGAAGCAGGTCAACCTGGAGAAGATGCTGGAGTCGGTGCGGGCGTGCGCACGCGAAGGCATGTATGTTCGCGCCAACATCATCTTCGGCATGCCGGGCGATACCCCGCACGACATGCTGTTGACGCTGCGCTTCATCGTGCGCCTAGCGTGGGCGGGGATGCACGACATCGGCGTGTTTCCGTTTGCGCCCTATCCCGGCAGCGCGCTGCATGACGAGTTGCGGGCCCGCCGCGCCTTCCCACCTGATGGCCCGGAATATGACCGGATGTTGTTGGCGAACGGCACCAACGACTATTGGAGTCCGCGCTCGTGGAACGAACATCTCTCCGATCAACAGCTGCGAGTGCTGCTCATCGGCGCGTCGGCACTCTTCTATCTCACCCAATACGCCCTCCGGCCATGGCGTGCGGCGGAGTCGATCGGCCGCCTCGCATTGGGCCGCCCGATCACGTTCATCGAGCGCGTCGTTGCCAACAGTCTCGGGCGCATCCGTTTCATGTTCGGCGGGAAGGTCGCGCTCTCGGCGTCCGTTGATTCCGTTGCCCAGATAGATGTGTCGGTGGGGGACGACGGATCGTCGCGTGCGCACGGACAGCGATCTGCCGCCTGAAGGGCCTGCGGCCGGCGTCTTTTCTATGGTCCGCTCCCCGTTGGGTCGCTGCTTGGTGCCAAGTCCGACAGGCTGCTAGCGGCCTTCGCCAAGCAGGCGCATTTGGAAGCATGCAGCGACCCAACGGGGAGCGGACCCTAGATAGCACGCCGGCCGCAGGCCCCGACTGGACGTGGCGCGCGACGCTAGCCGTTGGCGTGCTGCTCACAGTGGGGGTTGTGGCGCTGCATTTCGTGTACTACTGGCACGCCGGCCCACTCTGGCGCGACGAGGCGGGCACCGCGGGTTTTTCGGCGATGCCGTACGGTGAGATCGTCGCCAAACGACACTATGACGCCTTTCCCGTCGCCTTTACGCTCATAGTGCACACGTGGATCGCTGCCGGTCTGGGGGGCACGGACGCGGGACTTCGGCAACTCGGCATGCTCATGGGCCTCGCCGGGGTCGCCGCGCTGTGGTGGAGCGGCCGGCGGTTGCGGCTCGCCGCACCGCTTGTCGCGTTGCTCCTCTTCGGCATGAATCCTTCGAGAATCATCTGGGGCGACTCGGTGCGTGGCTACGGCTTGGCGATCTTCGCCGTGTTGTGGTGCATCGGCGCGC
>CAZTDK010000932.1:0-2666 GCA_964611965.1 uncultured Binatia bacterium (SeqCode)
GTTCCATCGCCTGCTGGCGTTGCCGGAAGACATCAAGGCGCGATACGACGTCTCATCGTTGCGACACATGATCCACGCCGCCGCGCCGTGCCCGGTCGACGTCAAACGGCGCATGCTGCAGTGGTGGGGGCCGGTGATTTACGAGTACTACGCGGCCAGCGAAGGCGGCGGCACGCTGGTCACGCCGGAGGAATGGTTGCAGTATCCCGGCACCGTCGGCCGTGCCTGGCCGAGCTCGGAGATCCGTGTGCTCGACGAGGCCGACGCGGACACCGCGCCGGGACAGCCGGGAACCGTGTATATGAAGATGGCGGGCGTCGAGTTCGAGTACCACAAGGACAAGGCGAAGACCGAGGCCGGCCGTCGCCAGGGCTTCTTCACCGTCGGCGACGTCGGATATCTCAACCCGGAGGGCTACCTGTTCCTCTGCGACCGCAAGATCGACATGATCATCTCCGGCGGCGTCAACATCTACCCGAGCGAAGTCGAGTCGGTGCTGCTGCAACATCCCAAGGTCGGCGACGCCGCGGTGTTTGGCATTCCCAATGAAGACTGGGGCGAGGAAGTAAAGGCGGTGATCGAGCCGGCGCCCGGCGTCGAGCCGACGGCGGCGCTGGCGCAAGAGATTACCGAGTTTTGTTTGAAGAACGCCGCCAAGTACAAGTGTCCCAAGAGCATCGACTTCATCGCCAGCATGCCGCGCGATCCCAACGGCAAGCTCTACAAGCGCAAGCTGCGCGACCCGTACTGGCAGGGCAGGGAGCGCGCGATCTGAGGGTGGAGCACTGACGATGAACGTCGCGCAGATCTGGCGCTATCCGGTCAAGACGATGGCCGGAGAGCAGCTGCAACGAGTGGCCGTCGGCCCTCTCGGCATCGACGGTGACCGGGTGGTGCATGTCGAGGACGCGGGCGAACGCGTGATCACCGCGCGCTCGCATCCACGCTTCCTGGGCCACAAGGGCGCACTCGGTGCGCATGGCGAGGTGCTCGTGGATGGGCGGCCGTGGGACAGTCCGGCGGTTGCCGCCGAAGTTGTGGATATCGTCGGGCCGGGCGCCAGGCTGGTCCGCTACGATGGCGCCGAGCGCTTTGACGTGCTGCCGTTGTTGGTGGCCACAGATGGTGCGCTCAAGGCTTTCGGCTATGACCTGCGCCGCTTGCGACCCAACATCGTCATCGGCGGCGTCGACGCATTGAGCGAACGCGAATGGCCGGGCGCGTGCCTGCGCATCGGCAAAGTGCTCATCGGTGTGCAGGATCTGCGCCTGCGCTGCGTCATGACGTCCTACGACCCCGACACGCTGGCGCAGGACAAGGAAATCACCCGCGGCATCTACCGCCGCTTCGAGGGAAAGTTGGCGCTCAACTGCTTCGTGGTCGAAGGCGGGGAGATTGCCGTCGGTGACGCGGTACAACTGGTGCGCGGTCGCGCCTGCACGGCAGCGGCAGCGCTCGCCGAGTAGGCCACCGCGCCGCGTGCCGCCGCCCTTAGATTCCCGGATCCCAGATGCGTCCGGGGTCGACCACCAGCGCGGGCAGGGTTGGATCTCCCGCGATGCTCGTGAGGCTCGTGAAGCACTCGACCGGTGTACCAGGCCGATAGACGTACACCCGGCGCTCGGCCGGATCGATGAGCCAGCCAAGCTGGGCGCCGTTGGCGATGTACTCGTCCATCTTCGCTTGCGCGTTCTTCACCGGCTCGGACGGTGAGCACAGCTCGATCACGAAGTCGGGGCAGAGCGGCAGGAACTTCTCCTTTTGTTGCGCGCTCAGGGCAGCCAGCCGGCTGCGGCGTACCCAGGCTACGTCGGGAGCGCGCGTCGCGCCGTCGGGGAGGTTGAACCCGCCGGATGAATCGAACACTACCCCGGTGCCGTCGCGATCCGCCCACTGGACCAGCTGTTGGACGAGCCGGCTGTTGCGCGCGCTCGTGACTCCACCCGTCGGCGGCATGATAAGGATGTCCCCCTGTGCCGTTCGCTCGAAACGCAGGTCGGTATTGAGTTGGCAGAGATCGAAAAACTCGTCTGCTGTGAGATCGGCGGCGGGCCGAGTGCGCACCACGACCGGCGGCCACTCGGAAGCGGCGGGTATTGTTGTGTGCTCGTCGATCATTTCCCGGATTCCTCATCGCAGCGTAGCACAGGGTCATGTGCCTACGCACCACTGATCGCGACAAAGGCACTGGGTCAACTTGAAGTTCGCGTGGCGTTTTGCTGGCAAATGAGTTTGGCGAAGCATGGCTTCGCCATTTCACATCCGCGCTCTGGAGTAGCGAAGCCATGCTTCGCCGTTGAAATGACCCACTGCCGCAACAAGCGCTGCTCAAGCGCTGCGCAAAGAGCGAAATTGAGGCACCGGCGGCAGTGCCTCGGCCATTCTTCAACCCGAAGCGCGATGCCTGCCGCGCTCGTTGAAGGGGCGTAGTCTTTGCATTTTGAAAGCCCCAGCTGCTGACGCGCGGTAGGGCCCCAGACGGCCCGCGTGCGTGCATGCAACGGAAGGAGGGTATCATTTTGAGTGGAAGTGCAGGTCGTCTTCAGGCTATCGAGGCCGTTACCACCTATAATCCGATTTCAGAGCCCCTATCGTTCTCGAAACTCTCGGCAGCCGAGTTTTTCGGCTCGAACGTCTTCAACAAAACGGTGATGAAGGCACGCTTG
>CAZTDK010000933.1:0-2661 GCA_964611965.1 uncultured Binatia bacterium (SeqCode)
CCCGGCCCTGGCTCGCCCGTGCGGCGCGCGTAGCCGCGCAAGGCCTGTACCCAGGGCCAAAACGACGGCGCCCCGCCGCTGTCCCAACAACGACCCCATAGCACCGTAAAACCCTGCGGCACGGCGCGACCGGCCACTTCCTTGGCAAGACGCGTCTTGCCGATTCCTGGATCTCCGGCGACCAGGATGACCCGGCCGCCGCCGTGCAGCGCATTGCCGAGGCTGGTTTCCAGCTTCGCGAGCTCGGCGGTCCGACCCACGAACGGCCCCGGCGATACGCCACCGTCGATCACGCTTTCCGGCTCAGAGGTCACGCCGCCGCCTTCGACCAGTCGGAAAAAGGTTCGTGCTGACTCGCATCATTCGTCTCCCGTCAATCGTGAACCAGACACGCTCGCCTTTTTCAATGATGCAGATCATCCTGCAAGAATGGCAACCAACATGCGTGAACCGCAAAGAGGCTTGCGGCCGCCACCACTTCGCGTTAGCACCGCAGCGCGACTGCGAGGAACCGGATGAAAATTCCCGTGCAACCGACGCCCATTCGCGTGCCCGGCTTCCGTTTCGCCGGCGTGCGTGCCGGCATCAAGGAAAGCGGCAAGCGTGATATCGCCCTGATCGTCTCCGACGTTCCGGCCACGGTCGCGGCGGCCTTCACGACGAATCGCGTCAAGGCCGCGCCGGTGCTCGTCGGCATCGAGCGAGCGGCGGCCGGGCGCTTGCAAGCCGTTGTGGTCAACAGCGGTAACGCCAACGCCTATACTGGGCGCGATGGCTTGGTGATGGCGCGGCGCATGTGCGCTCTGGTCGCTGAAGAGATCGGAATCAACCAAAAGCTCGTCATCCCGTCGTCAACCGGACGCATCGGCGTGCGCCTACCGCGCCGTAACATCGAGTCCGGCGTGCGCGACGCCTGCCGCCACCTGTCACCCGATGCCTTTCACGACGCGCTTGAAGGTATCATGACCACCGACGCGTTCCCCAAGTTCGCCACCGCCGGGCTGATCATCGACGGGCGCGAGGTCACGATTGCCGGGATGACCAAGGGGGCCGGCATGATCGCGCCGCGCATGACGCCCACCGGCCACGCCACCAATCTCACTTACGTGCTCACCGACGCCGCGGTGTCCGTGGCGGCGCTGCGCCGCGCGTTGCGGGTCGCACTGCCGCAATCGTTCAATGCCATCGTCGTCGACGGCGACACGAGCACCAACGACACCGCCGTCCTCCTAGCGAACGGCGTCGCCGGCAATCGCCCGCTGACACCGACCGCACGCGCGTTTCCGGAGCTCTGCGGCGCAATCACTCGGGTCATGCAGGCGCTCGCCCGCATGATCGTCAAGGACGGCGAAGGCGCCACCAAGCTGATCGACATCCGCGTCCACGGCGCGCGCACGCGGCGCGACGCCGAGCGCGTCGCCGACACCATCGCGCGCTCGCCGCTCTGCAAGACCGCCTTTTTCGGCGGCGATCCCTACACCGGCCGCATCGTCTGCGCCGCCGGCTACAGCGGCGCGGTGTTCGATCCGCAGAAACTGGACGTGTACTTCGACGACGTGCAGGTGGTACGCCGCGGCGAAGAAGTCGTCGGCAAGATCGAAGCCCGCGCCGCGACCGTGGTGCGCAAGCCCGAGTTTACGCTCATCATCCATCTGCACGCCGGCACCGCCGCCGCACATCGCATCGCATCGGATCTCAGCGTCGACTATGTGAAGTTCAATTCGGACTATCGGACTTGATGGCGAGTGCGCCGGGTTTCGATTCCCGATTTCCGACACCCGCTCCGCCCGTCAGCTCTTCGCCTTCAGCGCCTCATCGATCATCTTCTTGAAGCCGTCGACCGAGCGCTCGTTCACCCGCTTGCCGTTCACGAAGAGCGTCGGCGTGCCGTTGACCTGCGCCGTCCGCGCAACGCTCATATCATCGTCGATCTGCTTCTGGATTTCTGGCGAGGTCATGTCCTTCTCAAACTGGGCCGGGTCGACTCCGGACTCTTGCGCGTACTTCTTCAGGCTTTCCATGTCCAACGCGCGCTGGTTCTCGAAGAGCTTTTCGTACATCGGCCAGAACTTGCCTTGCTTGTTCGCCGCCAGCGCCGCACGTGAGGCGTTCATGGCGTTGGAATGCATGGGCAGGGGAAACTGCTTGTAGACGAACTTGACGTTCTCCGGATACGCCTTGAGCACCTCATCCACCAGCCCGGGAACCTTGGCGCAGAAAGGGCATTGAAAGTCGGCGAACTCAACGATGGTCACAGGTGCGTTCGCCGGGCCTTTGCTTGGGGAGCTGCCGACGGGGAGGTTGTACACCTTGTTCGGATCCGGCGGCGCCGGCGCCTGCGCCGCGGCGGGACGCGGAGCCTGCTCCACCTTTTTTTCCAGGTCGGCGAGCTTGGCCAGGATCTGGCGCTGGCCCTCGCGGATTTCCTTCATCTCGTCGGCGTTGGGGCCGCAGGCGGCAAGAACCACGAGGACTCCGAAACCAATCGTGCTGACGCGTGCGTAGCGCATGTTGTTCCTTTCCCGTGCTTCGGTTTACGCGGCACCTTGAACGGGCCGCAGGGCCTCTCAATTACCCGTCGCCGCGCATGCTGACAAGTCCCGCTCAACTTGCTCGACGCGGAGCGATACCCTATTCCTCATCGCATGCGGGTGATCGCCG
>CAZTDK010000934.1:0-2661 GCA_964611965.1 uncultured Binatia bacterium (SeqCode)
GCCCGAGTTCCCCTGTGAGGGATCGACAGAAGTGACATAGTCTTCCAGCACGGATTCGAGGCCCTGCAGGTCGTCATCGACTTGCCCCTTGATCTCGCCGGTGATTGCGGCGCCGACGAGGGCCGCCGCCTCGGACTCGACCTCCGACCAGACGTCTTCCCCGGACTGCGGCCAAAGGATCTCCACGAGACCCGCCAGCACTGAGCCGACCTCCGGGATTTCACCAAGCAGTGAGGCGACGACGATCTCGGCATCCTTGCTCACGGTTTCGCTGGTGTTGTCGCTGTCGCCAAGGCTCGCGGCGGCGCCGCTCGGTTCCGCCGGAAGCTCGGTCAGCGAATCGAGTGCGTTGTCGAAATCGGCTGCCGAAACGGCTGTGCCATCGAGGTGGTGGAAGCCCGCACCATTCAGCCTTGCCAGCACGTGAGCGATCGCGGTCGTAAGGGCTTTGGCCTGGGTGGACTTCAACACGCCCGACTGCCCCTGCTCGCGCGCGTGGACGAGCACGGCCGCGAGCAGCGTCCGAGCTCCCATGGCACGTTTCGCGCGGAGCGCGACGCTGGCGCGGTTGAGGCGACGCAAGAGTGCGTTTCTCGTCTGCGGCAGAGTATCGAGTCGGCGTACCGCGGCAATCAACCGATCTAGCTGTGGGGGCGCCTGCGCAGGGGCAGCAATTGTGCTTTCTCCGCAACCGAGTGCTCCGGTCACGAGCACCAGCAGGACGAGGCCTCCACGAATCGCCGACCTGAGGGTTGTCCTCACGGCGGACGCGTAGCGTCCTTCGCGCCGTGACCTCGCCTGGAGATTCGTCCCCCCGGGATTGGTCGAGAGTACACGACGGCCTCGGCGCAGTTCCCTGATCCACGTTTGCTGCATACCCCCCTCGCTTGTTGCGGTGGCCGCGTCCCTGCTGCACATTGTGTTGTGCATTCAACACACAGCGGAGCAGCTCCGGTTCCCTGTCGAACTCCTGACTTAAGCGTGCAGTCACAGTGATACCATCGCCGAAAGGCACGGGGAAGCAGCCCCACTACATTCTCGGCTTCCCGTTTCCGATCATCGACCCTGCCGACCCCAAAGCCGGAACCAAGGTGGTATGGAGCTTCTTCTAGTCGCACGTGGTACTTCGGGTCGCTGCACAACGAGTCGCAGCTCAATTGGGTGACGCCCAAGAGTCTCGAGCGCCACGCCGACGTGAAGGTCGACTTCGACTACCACGACGGTTCCCAGAGGATCAGCGGTTACCCAACGCGGAGAACTTCAGCGCCCGTATTCTCACCGTGGTCGTGTCGCCGGCGGATCTCAACGGTACCGCGGCACTGAGCTGGCGCTATGGGTCGGGTGCCCTGTGGGAGTTGAATTCCAAATGCGCTGCGACCAAGCACTAAAACGGCACCCCAGTGGCACCCGACGTGCGCAAGTATGTGATAACACAGAGATGACCTTCGGGTTGGTTACCCGACGAACTCTGCGCGTGGCTTTAGCTAACTTTCATTGACTGGTTGACTTGTATAAATACGAAGCCAGACAATTGTGCCCGAAATAGATCTTTTGCTCGGGAGCCGTTTCTGGATCACAAGGCGGAGGGAGTTTACGCGATGAGTGCACGTGCGGCGGTATCGTCATTTCTGCTCTTCGTAGGTGCCCTGATCTTTCTGTCGCCGGACAAAGCCTACGCTCACGAACCTGCGGGAGGCC
Source organism: uncultured Binatia bacterium (SeqCode) (assembly GCA_964611965.1). Classification (GTDB taxonomy): domain Bacteria; phylum Desulfobacterota; class Binatia; order HRBIN30; family HRBIN30; genus CAZTDK01. The sequence continues at coordinate 1,699 of CAZTDK010000934.1, forward strand.
GCGATTGCTCCGCTTACCCATACGCGCCGCCATTCCCTTCTGTACCGCGTGGACGGGCCTCCATGCCTAAGCTGTATATGCTGATTAGGTCTCCGGATTAAGGAAATCCCCGCCGGGAGGGACAAAACGCTACGTCTTGTCAGTCGTTCGCGGCCTCGGGGGTGAGTTGACGCGCTCTTCGTGCCCTGTTTTGCACAAGGCTGTAGCTAACCGAGATGCCTGGCTCCATGAGAGTGACAGTGGGGTTTCCTGTAGCGGTCGCGGCGGACGAGGACGCTCGTTGCGCCACGATCCTTCGCGCGCTACCCACGCGGGTATGCATCTGCGCTTGCTGCTCGCTCTATTCTTCGTAGCGGGCACAGACAGCAACGCGTTTGCGGGGGATGCCGCCGTTACGCTGCGGTTCATGCGTGACGGACAGGCGCCGCGGACGATCGATCTCGCCACGTTGACTGCGCACTGCGCGGTGACCACCGTGGCGCTCGACGATCCCCACTACCTCACACGAAAGTCCTTCCGCGCCTGTCCGCTAGGTGAGGTACTGGCCTTTGGCTTTGGCGAGTCCGTCGCCGCACTGCGCGGCCAGATCGTCGTCTTCCGCGCCCGCGATGGCTATGCGAAGCCGGCGGACGGCGCACTGCTCGGCGAGCCGGGCGGCTTTCTGGCCTTTGCCGACGCCGACCACATGCACGGTGACGACCCCGGATGGCAACCGATCGCCCGCACGCGGACCGATCCCGGCCCCTTCTACCTTGTGTGGACCGGGCCGCAGCAGGACTCAACCCGTTACCCGTGGCCCTACCAGCTCACCGAGATCGAAATCACCCCGCCGGAGGGCTTCTACCCACACATCGCACCGATCACCGCAGCGCCCGACTCCCCCGCGTACGCCGGCTATGTGATCTTTAAGAGCCAGTGCATCGCGTGCCATGCGATCAACAGTGAAGGCGGCACCGTGGGGCC
>CAZTDK010000935.1:0-1764 GCA_964611965.1 uncultured Binatia bacterium (SeqCode)
AGGAGTGCATCCACCACGGCCGCGCGCGTCATCAGACTGCGCGCCAGTCGTCCGTCGGTGGTCGCGTCCGGCCGTGGGTCCTCCGTCTGCATCGGCTACCAGATTATTGCATGGCACATGCAGACACAAGACGGCGCCAACGGCCGAAACGGCGGCGGAAATTACAAACGATCGTGCCCCTAGCCGGTGCCAGCAGCTGCGATAACTTTGCCTGCGGCGCCTTGACCCTGCACCCGCGGAAACGCTAAGTATCGTCGCTGCTCGTCATACGCGAAAGTGGCGGAAATGGCAGACGCGCAGGATTCAGGATCCTGTGGAGTAAAATCCGTGGGGGTTCAAGTCCCCCCTTTCGCACTTCCTTTTGGCTGTTGAATCGAGCACTTACGAATTCCGGCTCTGGCGCCAGATTTATCGGCCAGCCCGAGTGTGCAAGTGAGTGTGTAAGTCCTGGTGGCCTGCCTCCCCGCCTCGGTCTCGACTTATGGTGAAGGTCGAGACGCTCTTCGCAACGAAATCCTTGCCGCCGAGCCCTGAAATGGGGTCTTCTAAATCAAAAGGGGAGCATGGTTTTCAGGATGGTGGCGGAGTGGGTTCGTTGCCGTGCGGCGGAAGCGCCACACCATCGAGAAGGGCAATCCCGAACATTCTCTGGAGTGGCGAGACCATCCGGGCTTTACTCGTCAGCAGGCTTCTGCGAGCGGATGGTCCCTCCGCGTCCGAATGACGGCGCCCGTCGGCTCGGGCGATGGCCGGAGTGCACACGACACGAAGGCCATCGCCAAATCCCGCGGCGCACACGTGCCAGACGCGGGAAACGGTGATAGGGAATATCGGCGCTGGCTGGAAGACATTTCAGGTTCTCGACGGCGAAGGACACGGCTTAATCGAAGGAGGATCTTGTGGCGGAATCTGAGGAAACCGGACTGGTGAAGAGCGTGGAAAGCCTGCTCGCCGACAAGCAGGCGATGGCCGCGCGGGAAAAGAAATTGATCGACGACCTGAATGCCGCCCTCGGGAAGCTGGGGTATCGGGTGGTTTCCACAAAGGGCGGCAGCGCGGAAACGCCCAAGAAACCGGGACGACCTCCGGGCTCCGGGAAGGCGGCTGCGTCGTGACGGGCAGCGTCACGAAAAGAATTCGACAGATTTAGCGCTTCGGGCCGTCAGGCGTCCGGGCCCACTGTCTTGGCGAATTGTGCCGTGAACAGCCTCTTGGCCTCAGCCACGCCCTTTTCTGTCAGGTGGACAGATTTTGCCTTGTTAACCGGATCGTAGATGAAACCCTTCTCGCACAAGCGATTCATCGTGCTCCAATCAAAGCTCTTCCACGCCCTACAGCGGTCGTCCAGCGTTAGATAAAGCAGGGCCAGAACGGCGTCATCAACTTTCTGCTTATCGATTTCCATTGTGCCTTCCAAAGGTCATAGTCTTTTTCCCTGCTTTGATGGCGGTTTGACAATCGGGCGGATTCTGCACGAGCGTGCGACACTGTCAAGAATTCTTATCGGGAATTACGCGTTGCCTTTCGGAGGTCACAACTTGCGATCTCCAGACTGTGGGGTTACCGCTTCGGGCCGTCCGGCTTTCGCGGCCAATCGCGACGGAGCCGCCGTGGCGGCGTCGGCGGTTTTGAGAAGAACCGCGACGAGAAGAAAGCTGGCAACGGCCCCAGAAGCGCAGCAGCACGCGTCACGAAGCGGGACATGGGCGGGCGAACTTCCGCCGCCCGGTGGATGAATCGGCTGAGCGTGGGCGGCAGGGAGCG
>CAZTDK010000935.1:1774-2657 GCA_964611965.1 uncultured Binatia bacterium (SeqCode)
CGGCTGTCGGGCGGCGTCGGTACCTTGGTGGCAGCCTGAGTGGACGACGAGGTTTGCCTGTTCTTGAAGAAACGTGATGCGGGTGCGCCCGGCGGCATCAGTCCGGCGGTGCTGCCGATGAACCGGGATATCGGGCGGCGGATTGTCCTGGCAACCTGGTGAATGAAGCGGCTCAGCTGTGGTCGCAGGAAGCGAGAGCCGCTCAGCGTGCGCGCGTGGGCGGCGGCCTCTCCAGGCCTTTTCTGGCGAGTTCTTCTTCGCGCTCTCGCTCGCGTTCTTCGATTTCGGCCTGGAGCTTGCGGGCCAGCTCCTGCTCGCGGACATAGCGGTCGAAGTCGGCTTCTCCCCTGACGGCGTGGTCATGCAGGTTCAGCGCGTGCCGTTCCGCGAGGTTCTCGACTTCCAATTCGTTCGACTGGTTTAAGAGCGCCGCGTAATCGTCGCGCTCCTGCTTCTGGCGGGCGGCGAGTTCTTCGTGCGCGCGCTGGCGCTCGGCTTCACGCTCCGCGGCGCGGGCTGGAGAGAAGAGGTTCTGGACGGAGTCGAAGAAGCCGGTAAGACCGGAGCGCGCCTCTGTCTGATCGGCATGGAGGTCTTCGGTTTCGTCCCTGTGGATCGCATCGAACAGGTCGAGTTTTTCGCGGGTGTCACGGTCGAGCCTGTCGCGGAGCTGGTTCATTTCCTCGGTCTGGGCTTCGACGATCCGGCGCCGCTCCGCGGCCTGGCGTTCGGTGACGGCTTTTCTGATGGCTTCGGCTTGCGCTTGAGCGGGATCTGAAACCGGTTCGGCAGGTGTGCTGGCTGGTTCGGCTTCGGGTTGTTTCTGGGCTTCTTCCGACTGAGTTTCCTGTGACGGAGCTTCCTGCTGCTCTTTGGTTTCCTC
>CAZTDK010000936.1:0-2655 GCA_964611965.1 uncultured Binatia bacterium (SeqCode)
TGGAGTGCATCAGCGGTCTCAACACGCTCGGCAAGAAGAGAATGGAAAACCGGGAATGGAAAATTGAGAATGGGAAACAGGCGAATCGGGACGCTTATTGGCCGATTCTCCATTCTTCATTCCCGGTTCCCGGTTTTCCATTTTCTTCAGCGTAACAATGCGCGCACCGTGCGCACGATGTCATCCTCCGAGGGCAGCGCGAGCGGTTCCAGTGCCGGGCTGAACGGGATCGGCGTGTCGGTGGCGGCGATGCGCCGAATGGGTGCATCGAGATACTCGTAGGCGTACTCAGCGACGCGCGCGGCGATTTCGGCGCCGATGCCGCCGCTGCGTGTTCCCTCCTCGATGCACACCAGACGTCCGGTCTTGCGCACCGAAGCGACGACCTGGTCGCTGTCCATCGGCACCAAGGTGCGCAGGTCGATGACTTCGGCGTCAATGCCATCGGCGGCCAGCGTCGCGGCGGCGCGCAATGCGACTCCAACGTAGTACGAATAGGCGACGAGGGTCACGTCCGCGCCGGCGCGGCGCACGCAGGCGCGGCCGATCGGTACGACCTCGCGGTCATCCGCAACTGGTCCGCTCGTGGCATAGAGCAGCTTGTGTTCGACGCACACCACCGGGTCATCATCCTCAATCGCGGCGGCCAGCAAACCTCTCGCATCCGCTGGCGTCGCCGGTGCGACGACCTTCAACCCCGGCACGTGCAGCAGCCAGGCCTCGAGGCTCTGTGAATGCGTCGCGCCATAACAGCGGCCGCCGCCGGCGGGGGTGCGCACGACCAGGGGAACGCGGGCTTGCGGCCCGTACATGTAGCGAAATTTCGCGGCGTGATTGGCGAGCTGGTCGATGGCCAGCGTCAGGAAATCCATGAACATAATTTCCACCACGGGTCGCATGCCTGTCAGGGCCGCGCCGGTGGCGGCGCCAACGACGCTGGCTTCGGAGATGGGGGTACAGCGTACGCGCTCCGGCCCGAACTCGTCGAGCATGCCTCGGGTGACACCGAAGGCGCCTCCGTAAGCGCCGATATCCTCGCCCATGAGAAAGACGCGCGGATCGCGGCGCATCGCGTCGCACAAGGCGGTTTGCAGCGCCTGCCAGTACGTCAGCTCGCGCATCGCAGGCTCGTCGTGGCAGTGGCGTCGCTGAACACGCCGTCGGTGAGCGCGGCGGCCGCGGGGAAGGGACTCTGCCGCGCGAACGCGACCGCCGCCTCGACCGCGACCATCGCCTCGCTGGCAATTGCATCGAGCGCGGCGGAGGTCAGCCCTGGATGGACGCGGGCGGCATCACGCAGGCGCGCGATCGGATCGCGGGCGCGCCACGCCGCTTCTTCATCGCGGCTGCGATAGACGCGCTGATCGCTCTTCGAGTGGCCGAGAAAACGGTAGGTCTTGCACTCGATCAAAGTGGGACCGCGTCCGGCGCGGGCACGCTCAACGGCGGGGCGCATGGCGGCATCGACCGCCAGGACATCCATGCCATCGGCTTGCACGCCCGGCATCGCATATGCCGCGGCGCGCTCGGCGATGTGCTCGACGGCGCAGGCCTCGCGCACCGGTGTCGACATCGCGTAGAGGTTGTTTTCGCACACGTAGACCACCGGTAGGTGCCACAAAGCCGCCAGGTTGAGTGATTCGTGGAACGTGCCCTGATTGGCCGCGCCGTCACCGAAGAACACGACGACCACCTGGCCGCTGGCACGCATCTGTGCCGACAGCGCCGCTCCCGTGCCGATGGGAATCCCGCCGCCGGTGATCCCGTTCGAGCCGAGAAAGCCAACGGAGAAGTCGGCCATATGCTGCGTGCCGCCCTTGCCTCCACCATAGCCGCCGGCTTTGCCGAAGAGCTCGGCCATGAGCGGGTTGGGATCACCGCCCTTGGCGAGCAGATGGCCGTGGCCGCGATGGGTGCTGACCACCCAGTCATCGGCGCGCAGTGCCAGGCACGCACCGACGGCTACCGCTTCCTGGCCGACATAGGGGTGCGTCGTGCCACGGATGCTTCCGTCGCTCACCAGCGTGAGCACGCGTTCTTCAAAGGCGCGGATGAGCACCAGCTGATAGAAGGCGCGCCGCATTTCCGCGGCGCCGGGTGGAGACACCGGTATCATGGTTGCCGCACGTCCGGGATCTCGGTCAGATCCTTGACCACCTGGAAGGCCTCGGCATAACGTCGGCCCATCTGAAAGCCGCGATGCGCGGCGCGGCCGCGGATGGCCTCAAGCCACTCCTGCCCGTAAATTTCCACCTGGGTTTCGTAGCACCGCAGGCCGGTCATTTTCTGGTCGATGGTATCACTGATGTCGACGAACTTCTGCGCGCGGAACGCGTGCGCGCTGATGCCGCCAGGGAGGGTCGCTTCGTACATGTAGACCGAGCAGCGATTGCGGCGTGTGGCCGCGAGCACCGCGCGCGTCAAGGCAACGTGCTCGGGATGACTATCCCCGAGCCATTGCGTGTACACGGCCGTCGGTTGGACGTCCGTCAGCAGCTGATCGAGCGCGCCGACCAGGCGGGCGTTGGGTTGAATGGCATCACGCGGCAGCCCGAAACACACCAGCTCAGCGCCGAGCGTGCGTGCCGCCGCCGTTCCTTCGGAACGCCGGCGTTCCTGGTCATGGTGACAGGTATCGTCCTTGCCGCCGGGGAC
>CAZTDK010000937.1:0-2643 GCA_964611965.1 uncultured Binatia bacterium (SeqCode)
AGCTACTACTGCGCCGCGGGCGCGGTGCCTGCCTGGGTGTATGCCGCGGGCCTACCCTACGCGCTGCTGGTCACCACCGTGCTGATCGGCAAGCACGTCGACAAGCTCGAGCAGGACCAGGCCAAGGGCATTCACACCCTGCCGGTCCTGCTTGGCCACGACCGTTCCTTACGGCTGAATCGGCTGTTGATGATCGCCTTCTACGTCGTCACGCTCGCATTGGTGTTCACCCACGTCCTCGGCTTCTGGGTGCTCCTGATCATCTTTTCGGTCCCCCGCCTGATGCGCGTCTTGAAAATGTACAACGAACCCAAGCCGGCGACGCCGCCGGAGAACTATCCGGTATGGCCGCTGTGGTATGTGGCGGGAGCGTTCTATCTCAACAAACTCTCCGGCGGCCTGTTCATTCTCGGGTTGGTGCTCAATCTGATTCTGCCGCATTGAGGAGCACGCAGCATGTCGCTCGTGGCTGGTGGCTCATCGCCAGACATCCTTTCAGACGCCACTCGCCGCATGCCACGAGCCACGTGCCACGTGCCCGCTCGGTTCCAAGCTTGATTCAGGAGGAATGACAGATGAAACTCGACAATGCAGTTGCGATCGTTACCGGCGGGGCCTCGGGACTCGGCGAGGCGACGGTGCGTGCGTTCGTTGCCAAAGGGGCGCGGTGCGCGATCATGGATCGTCCGAGCTCGCCGGGCGAGACGCTCGCCGCCGAGTTGGGCGGCAACGTGATCTTCACGCCTGCCGACGTCACCAACGCTGAGCAGATTTCACAGGCATTGCAGCAAACGATCGCGAAGTTCGGCGCGGTGCACATCAACGTCAACTGCGCCGGCGTCGGCGCGGCGATGAAGACCACCGGCAAGGGTGGCCCCATGTCGATCGAAATGTTCGAGATGGTGATCAAGATCAACCTCATCGGCACGTTCAACGTCATCCGGCTGGCGGCCACCGAGATGCTCAAGAACACGCCGAACGAGGACGGCGAGCGTGGCGTGATCATCAACACCGCATCGGTCGCGGCGTTCGACGGCCAGATCGGCCAGGCGGCGTATTCAGCCTCGAAGGGCGGTGTCGTCGGCATGACGTTGCCGATTGCGCGCGACCTATCGCGCGACGGCATCCGCTGTCTGACGATTGCGCCAGGCACCTTCGACACACCCATGTTGGCGATGCTGCCGGAGCCGCAGCGCAAGGCGCTGGCGGCGGGGATCCCCTTCCCCTCACGTCTCGGCCAGCCGCGCGAGTACGCCGCACTGGCAACGCACCTAGTCGAGAACGCCTACCTCAACGGCGAGACCATCCGCCTCGACGGCGCCATCCGCATGCCGCCGCGGTGATGGGGAATCGTGTTCGTCGGGCGCTCGATGAGCTTATCTCGCCACGAACACGGTACTGCTTGAACTCATACTGGGAGTTGGTGTATGACGCGCGCATGGCAATGACGATGCCGACGTGACAAATGTGACGTGGGTCACCCGCTTGATATGTCCAATTGAGCGTGGAGACAAGGAAGAGCGCACACAAATAGGAGATCACGATGGACAGCCGCCCCCGGAGCATATTTGTACTTATGCCATTCATAGACGAGTTCGACGATGTCTACATGGTCATAAAGGATGCGGCGAGAGAGGCTGAGGCACGAATGCAGGTGGCAATCCGTTGCCTCCGAGCTGATGAAATCGCAAAGCCAGGCCGCATAACGGATCAGATCATTCAGTCGATCAAAGACGCCGACCTCCTCATTGCCGATCTCTCCGGCAACAACCCCAATGTCATGTACGAGCTTGGGTTCGGTCATGCTCTTGAGAAGCCCACCGTAATCATCAATCAGGAGGTGAAGGAGTCGCCATTTGACGTCAAAGACTTCAGGCAGATTGTTTATCAACGAACTCGACTGGTAAAGGACTGCCGACCTTCCCTATTGTCTGCTCTCTGTGACTACTTCGGAGCGGCCGGTCCGGCCCAAACCGCTACAAACGTTTCATCCAGTCTGGAGAGCGGAAGCATATCTGATCCGAACGTCGGTGAGCCCCCCGGAACACTCCGGCCATCGACGTTCCTCAGCGCAGAGCTTCAGAAGTTCCATCTACGACTTCAAGTCGCCCGGTCGAAAAACGACATCGATCGGGCACGCGACCTGGCGAGGGAACTGCGTCAGCTGCTATCGAGAATCACTGTGGTGTCCGGTATGGAATCGGACCATGTGCAGAATTGTGGCGCTCCAGCGGGTAATTGCGCCGTGGAACTGGAGAGGATGGGGCTTACTGAAGAAGCCGAGCACATTTATCAGAAAGCAATCGGAATTTTTCCGGACTATGCCGGCGTTCACATCCAATATGCTGACTTCCTTGTGGACGCGGGTCGCATCAAGGAGGCTGAGCAAGAAGTCGCACGCGCGTACGAGCTCGACGAGGACGACGCCAGAGTCGGCAGGGTCCAGACCAAAATCGCGCTGCGGCTTGGCGAGCCAACGCCAGAGGTCGCTACAAAACTCCGAACCGAATTCGAAGCGGAACCAGCGAATGCCGACAAGGCAATAGAGTACCTCATGTATCTCCAGGGCTCGAACGCTCCCGTTGCCGAATTTGAGATAGCCTCTAACTTGTGGATGGAAGCATCCCCGCCGGAAAAGAAGTG
>CAZTDK010000938.1:0-2630 GCA_964611965.1 uncultured Binatia bacterium (SeqCode)
ATTTCTCCGCGGCGCCTGCTGGCTGGCGCCGATTGGTGAGATCGTGGCGGAGCGGAGCTGAAGGTTCAGGGAGGAAGCGACCAGTGACGAGTGACGAGCAAGAACTGCGGCTGATCCGCCGTCTCGGGCGTGAGTGCGGGGCATTCGTCACTCATCACTCGTCACTTGTCGCTCGTCACTGGTATCTCCGAGGAAATCCATGACCCTGCTCATCGGTGCCCTCACCATTGGCTTGATCCTGTCGCTGCTCGCACTGGGGGTGTTCATCAGCTTCCGTGTCTTCAGCTTCCCCGACATCACCGCCGACGGCTCGGTGACATTGGGTGCCTCCATTGCCGCGGTGTTGCTGGTGCACGGCGCGCCGCCGTTGTTGGCGACCTTCGCCGGCTTTTGCGGCGGCCTGATTGCCGGCGCGGTTACCGGCATTCTGCACACCAAGTTCAAGATCAACGGACTGCTCGCCGGGATCCTGGTGATGACGGCCCTCTATTCGGTCAACCTCCACGTGATGGGCAAGAGCAACGTGCCGTTGCTGTCGGCGGCGACGTTGGCCACCGATGCGGAGCGCCTGGCCGTGTATCTGTCCGGCGATGGCAAGGCGCTGGATGTTTTCGGCTGGGACGTCAGCCCGCGTGACGCAGCGGTGCTGCTGCTGGTCCTGGGGATGATCGTTGCAGCCGGGGCCGCACTCTACGCTTTCTTTCGCACCAATCTCGGGACGGCCATGCGTGCCACCGGCAACAACGATCAAATGGTCCGCGCCCTGGGCGTCAACGTCGGCAACATGATCATTCTCGGCCTTGCCGTTTCGAACGGCCTGATCGCCTTGTCCGGCGCGCTGCTGGCGCAGTACCAGGGTTTCGCCGACGTACAGATGGGCATCGGCATGGTCGTCTGGGGGCTGGCGAGCGTGATCATCGGGGAAGCCCTTGTCGGTTCTCAGCAGTTCGGTCTGGTCATCGTCGGCGCGGTGATGGGTTCGGTGCTCTTCCGCCTGCTGGTGGCCATCGCCTTGCGTGCCGGGCTCAACCCCAACGATCTGAAGCTGATCACCGCGGCGTTCGTCTTCACGGCGTTGGTGCTGCCTGACTTGATCGGCAAGCTGCGGAGCGGGGCATGAACAAGAAGACAACAGACTGGGAGACGACAGACAACAGACGCAAGCGCCTGACAACGGAGCGCGGCCTGTTGTTTGTTTGTCTGTTGTCTGTTGTCCGGCCGGGGAACCGCAGCGGTGCGCGCCATGCTTGACCTGCGCAACGTGTGGAAGACCTTCAACCCCGGCACGGTGAACGAGGTGCGTGCCCTGCAGGGCGTCGATTTGCACATCGACGAAGGGTCGTTCGTGGTCGTCATCGGCACCAACGGCTCCGGCAAGTCGACGTTGCTCAACGCGGTTGCCGGAACGTTTCCCGTCGATCGGGGCAGCATCTGTCTGGCGACGCGTGACATTACCGCGTGGCCGGAGCACAAGCGCGCCGCGCACATCGGGCGCGTCTTCCAGAACCCCTTCAGCGGGACAGCGCCGGACATGTCGATCGCGGAGAACATCGCGCTGGCGGCGCGGCGCGGCCGCCGCCGCGGCCTCGGCTGGGCGTTGCGTGGCAGCGTGACGGTGGAGATGCGCGAGCGCGTCCGCCGGCTCGGCCTGGGTCTGGAAGATCGGCTCGACAATGCCATCGGCAGCCTGTCCGGTGGACAGCGACAAGCGTTGACCCTGCTGATGGCTTCGTGGCTCCGGCCCACGCTGCTGTTGCTCGATGAGCACACGGCGGCGCTCGACCCGAAGAGCGCCGATCAAGTGATCCGTTTGAGCGACGAGATCATCGCCCGCGACCGGCTCACCACGTTGATGGTGACCCATTCGATGCAGCAAGCGTCCACCCTCGGCGACCGGCTGATCATGATGTACCGCGGCCGCATCATCCACGACTTCCGCGGCGCCGAGAAGCGCCGCCTGCGCGTTGACGACCTGCTGGCGCGCTTCGAAGACGTCCGCCGCAGCGAGCAACTCGACGAAAGCGCCGCCGAGCTGCTGCGCCGCGCCTATGTGTGAGGGGGAAGACGACAGACAACAGACCGAGGATCAACCGGCGAGCGCGTGTTTCTGTTGTCTGCTCGCCTGTTGTCTGTCGTCCACTAGCAGCCTTTCGGACTTGGCAGTCTGCAGCGACCAACGGGAGCGGTCCATAGAAGAGACGCCGGCCGCAGGCCCTATGGTGTCGGCGTGGCCTTCGGCTTGGTGTTGCGCGGCACCGGGGTCGGCGTCGGCGGCGGCGCCGGATAGTGAAAGCCGAGATCAATGGGCGTGAGGTCGAAGCTCCCGTCCGTCTGCGTCGTGTCCTGCTGCAGAGCGATCAGCAAGTCGGCATCGATTGCGGAGTCACCGGCGTCCACCGCCGGGCTCACCTGGGCCAGATGAAAGTCGCCGTCGCGCGCATCAATGAACACTGGATCCATGCCGACGATGTCATTCGGACCCTGCGGGGTGTCGGAACCGTAGCCGTCGGCGTTGAGATTGAAGTTGCCGGTGTAGTCGGCGGTCGTCGCATCGACGATGATGCCGCTGGGCAGGTTGGCGTCGACGATGTTGTTGATGACGGCGACGCTTGCCGCCGGTTCCTGCACGT
>CAZTDK010000939.1:0-2623 GCA_964611965.1 uncultured Binatia bacterium (SeqCode)
CGCACGATCCGATTCAGCTCCTGATCACGCTCGGCATGCTGAGTTCGCTTTGCAAGGTAGTAGCAAAGCGAACTCAGCATGCCGAGCGTGATCAGGAGCTGAATCGGATCGTGCGTGCTCATTGCATCGGCCCTCCCTTAACCAGTTGGTCAGCACCGCGAGCAAAAAAAACCCGCTGCGGCGCGGGCAGACCACCTCATCCTCGCGGCAAGGTCTATCCCACGAGGGGAAACGAGTCAATGCAGTGTAGGGTGAGTGGGGTGAGTGGTCAGGAGTCAGGAGTCAGGGGAGAATGGGCTCTTGCCCCTCACTCCTCACCCTTTACCGCTTACCGTGCCACTCACCCCTTACCGTCCGAGCACACGCTCGGGACTGCCGGGCGAGACGATATTGGCGGCCGCGCGTAAGGCGAGGGTGATGATGGTCAGGGTGGGGTTGTAGCCCGACGAGGTGACAAAGACCCCTCCATCCATAGAATAGAGATTGTCCACATCGTGGAACTTTCCGAAACCATCACAGACGGAAGAGGATGGGTCGGTTCCCATTCGCAAGGTCCCCATGACGTGGCGCGACTGCGATGGCGAGTCGGCGGGTGCAATGAACCCGTAGTGGGCGCCGGCCGCTTTGTGAATGTCAACCAACTTGGGCGAATAGAACGTGCGCGCATCCTTTTCATACCCGCTGGGCGCATAGGTCACCCGTCCGGCGGGCAGCCCGAAGACGTCGTGCACCTTCGGGTCGAGATCAATCTGGTTGGTGAGCTGCGGAGCGTCTTCGGCCTGCATCTCCATCACGGCGATGCGCGCCAGGAACGGACTGTTCACCAATAGTTGTTTGAGCGAGAGATCGACGCCTTGCAGCCGCGCAAAGGACAGTGCCTGCAAGTTGTTCTTGGCCGCGGTGATGGCTTCCGAATCGGTGCCGAACTCAATAATGCCGCCGAGCCTCAGGTCGGGATCAATCGCTTCACCGCCGGGGAGCACACCGCGAAAATCGGCAATGCCATGGGTGACCGAGCGTCCGCGTTCGCCGTGGAGGTGCTGCGCGTAAATGCCCACAGCAATCGTTTGGTAGTGATACATCAAGTTGCGTCCCACCATGCCGCTGGAGTTACCCAACCCAGGTCCGCCAAGGTCCGACAGCAAACAGAGGCGCGCGCTTTCCGCGGCGGTGGCCGCGATGATGAACTGATCGGCGCTCGCCTCTTGCGTGTGGCCGTCCGCATCGACGTACTCGACGCCGGTCACGTGGCTGCCGTTGTCGTGCAGGAATCGCGTCACTCGGCAGTTGAAGCGCAGCTGACAATTGCCGCTGAGCAACGCCTCGCGAAGCGTGGTGACCGCCGGTGAACTCTTCGAGTTGTTGGGACACCCGTAGCCGCTGCAATAGCCACAGTCGATGCACGCCGGACGTCCGCGGTAGGGGCGTGAGGTCACGGCGCTCGGGTAGGGGAAAGGATGATAGCCCTTGGCGCGCGCACCCGCCGCAAGCACATTGGCGACGTACATCGGCACGCCCGGCGGCATGAGGTAGTCGCTGCTCCGAGCTGATTCGAACGGATTTGTGCCGGCTTGTCCTTGTACGCCGGTGAGATGCTCGGCTTCGGTGTAGAACGGCTCAAGCTCATCGTACGTCACCGGCCAATCGGCGAAGTTGGTGCCGTCGTACGTGCGCCCGATGGAATGCAGCGCGGACGCTAGCCGGAAGTCGACAATGTTGAAGCGCGGGTACTTCATGTCGGCGTGCACGGCCGCACCACCGACCGTTCGCGGTAGCGTGTTGACGTCGCCGTTCACCACTGCCGCGACATTGGGATTGGTGCGGTACGTGCGCGGATCGAGGAACGAGTCCTGATCGATGAGACCGCGCACGCTGAACTTGATCTCGTCATTGCTGAAGAGTGGGATCGGCATATTGGGGGCCGGATCATCGAGGCCGATGAAGTAGTTGTTGCCGGTTTCGAGGATCAAGACCTTCTTGCCGCCCGCGACCGTGAGCGTGCGCGCCGCCATCGAGCCGCCGGCACCGCTGCCGACAATGATGAAGTCGAACTGAGCGAGGCTGGTGTTGCCCAGTACGCCGGGCACAGAGGAGGGAAGTGTTGTGCTCATGCTAGCTCACGGGAAGTGCGGTCCACCGCCGACCTTCACCAAGATTTTGAGGAATTGATCGGTCGTTGCATCGACGCCGCTGAAATCTTCGTCAGGGTTGGCAGTGGAATTAGGCTTGTCGGGCCGTTCGTCGTAACTTTGCGTGGTTTCGTTGAAGATGGAGTAGCCAAGGGGCTGGCTATCGCCATCGTACCCGATAAGCTCCCAGCCGATACGATCCTTGTTGCCTCCGTACTCCGGCGCGCAGAACATGCCTTCGATCGTATGTCCGGTGACCAGATCGACAAAGTCCGGATTGACTGCTTGGAGGACGGTGTCCTGCTTCGCCGCGGTGAGCGTAGCGAAGTCGGTGCCGAACATGCGCTGGCTGGCCGCGGTGACTGTTCCCAAACCGGTGCGATACTGGTCGCGGAGCCCGGTGATGGCCGGCAGCGCTCCGGCGTTGAAATCACCACCAGGGACGGCAGCCGAACCAAGGAGTTGCACGCGCCAGCTCATGAGCTGGAGACGAG
>CAZTDK010000940.1:0-2618 GCA_964611965.1 uncultured Binatia bacterium (SeqCode)
GGGGGGACATTCCGCTCGCCAGCAGCCCACGTGATCGCCGCGTCGTACAACTCTGCGAGGGTCGCCGCTCCAGTGTACACTACCTTCCGGTTTGCCGGATCGACTTGGCGGAAAATCGCGACACGCACCGGGGTCTGCCGAAAGTCAACGGGAAATTGTCCTCTCACAGCCTCAATAAGCCGTTCGGTGCGTTTCTCGAAAACCGCGATCGATCCGGCGGCCAGCTGTTCAACACAAGAACCCTCCTCGGAATAGTCCTCGTCGTCCAAGCCCGCCAGCGTCTCGGCGGCGGGAGCCTCGGGGACCTCCGCTACGAAAGCCAGGAGCAAGTCCGTTTGCTTCGGCACCTCACCCGGTATCCGTCGCCACGTCACGTTCTTGCGCGTCTCACCGGTCAGCGCTCTGATGGCCGCAGCGAGCCGAACCGCCGCATTTCGGCCGACAGGCATCGCGTCCGTTGCGAAGCGACGATAGCGGTCGTTAGCCTTGATCTCGGGGTTCTTCGCAAAGATATAGGTCTGGCCAAGAGCGGGGAGGTTGGGTTGCGGGAAGTTACCAGAAAGCAGGGGGCCCTCCTCCCCGGTCAAGCTACAGATGCCCCCACCATAAGAGGCTGTGCCAGAGCTCTGTGAGTCACTCAACACCTTACTCACTTCCGTCGCCACCCTTGGGTCGGCGACGGAGCGTTCAAAACCAAAAGCGTCGAAGAGCAGCGCGCCCGTACATTCCCATCTATTCCTCTTCGCGTTGAATTTTCCGATCAGGAGCGCAACGGCTACGTCGAGCCAATCGGCCTGCGCGGTTTGTCGGAGCTCGTCGGTAAGGCACTTGATAACGCCTCTGAGCAGTCGCGCCGGCCCGTCGTCTGGCTGGCACGCACGCAGGAAACGCTCAATGCTAGCCGAAAATACGCCGGCGTCGCCGGTGGCGGTCGGAGGCGAAAGCGGTTGTTGGCGCTCCCGGAGGCGATTAAGAAGCCCGTCTCCGGGCCACCCCTTGATCGCTTCCGGATTGAGATTTGCTGCTTCAGCAAGCTGTAAGAGGATGGATCGGCGCCCGTCAGTTCTTCTGTCTACCGCGTTTCTCCGGCGCTCGTCGTCGGGTGGCAGATCGAGCAGCGGCCTCTTGGGTTGAACGAACGGGAAACTATTGTGTTGACCATCGCGTAGGGTCCAAAGCTTAACTCCCGACGGCACAGGTTGAATCGACGTGACATCTCCGTGCTCGTCAAGTTTGACTACAATTGTTGGGACTCCCCGACATTCTTTCACGTCTGGATGCAGTTGGTACATGCTGAGGCCCGCCTGCCGCGCCCCGCGCTCGACGATCAACAACTCATTGAGCATCGGCGTTCCCTTCCCCGTTTAGCCCGGGCAGTTGGTCGGCCGGCAGCTTGTACTCCATGAGCCCACCCGACACCCCTCCGACCGCGACATCTTGATCGAACTGTGGGGAATACTGCCCGCCAGTCGGACGATCCCAGACGCACCTGAGCATCGAAGGAACCGTCAGGGAGACGTTGGTGTCGACCTCCGTCAGTCCCTCGCGAAACGGGCCCCAGTATGAACAGGTGAACTCGCTCCATCCCAAACAAGGAGTGCGAAAGCAGCGCCCTTGTCGAAGGCGCCGATTGAAGAGGTCCTGCAAATGGTGACGCGCGTTGGACCCGCTGCGGCGGGCGGGGGCCAAAACGATTCCGTGAAGGCGATAGCATACGTCGCTGAGGACAGTCGCGAAGAATTGCATGCTACTTCCGCCCGGTGCGGTGCCTTTTCTGAAGAGATCCACCTTACGGAGCGGCCCACCATAGTTGGTTGTATATCGCTGGAATCGGATCTGGCCGCCCGGTTCGCCGATGCGGCGACAGACCTCCACCTTCGTCGGGCAGATCCATGCGGACCCGTCGACAAAAAAGGCGATGGACTCGAAGAGCCCTTTTGCAGCAGACCACGTAGGCAGCTGGTACGATGTTGGTGTTCCCCCCGTATCTGGCCGCGCGAACATAGCGAGAGGCCCAGAAACCTCCAGCTTTACCGTGTAGCGATCGCGGATGTTGCCCGGTTCCTCCATCAATGACTCCCCATGTGCTTTCCCCTAAGTTTCGCTGCACTGGACGCTGCTCTTCAAGAAATCCCATCGCGGTCTTATGGCCCGTTCCATACATTCGTCGCTGCATTTGCCGAGCTCGCGCAGCCGGCCGATCAGCTCGCCAGCGAGGCACATTCCCAATGTCGACGCCGATTCACTAGACAGGCGCGGCACTCCCTCAAGGAACTGCTCTATACGACCGGACTCCCTAACCTGGCCAACCGAGGGTCTGGATTTCATAGCGGGCGCCTCTGCTCACTCCATTTCGCGGCAAAATGCAATAGTCGCACAACGTACCTTTCGAACATGTGAACAAGCGCCCCATCACCGACAAGCCAGTCAACTTGGTCGGAAGGCCCGGCGCCTTGCGGTTCCTCGCGGAACACGTGCATCTCGGGACGAATGGCTATTGAGCGACTCGGATGAATTTACCTTCCCGCCCTCGTTTGGAGATTCGAGATGACAAAAGCTGCTGGCCCTCACCCCAGCCCTCTCCCATGCCGGAGGTGGCATGGGCGAGGGGGCGCTTG
>CAZTDK010000941.1:0-234 GCA_964611965.1 uncultured Binatia bacterium (SeqCode)
AAGCCGGGGGTTCCCGCCGGAATCGTCCGTGCGTACTGGAATGTGTGCGGATCGATGGCGGCGCCCCCCGCAGACATGACGTCGGCAGCGGGCGTGGCCGCCGTTGGCTCGACGGCGCGCGCGTCACCCCACCGCGCCG
The DNA here is from genome assembly GCA_964611965.1 of uncultured Binatia bacterium (SeqCode). GTDB lineage: Bacteria > Desulfobacterota > Binatia > HRBIN30 > HRBIN30 > CAZTDK01. Next base: position 140 of record CAZTDK010000941.1, read on the forward strand.
CGGCAGGCAGCAGGCGGTCGACCGCGGCGCGCACCGCTTCGAGATCGTAGTGCGGCGCGGCGAGCGCGGGATCGCCGTAGCGCGCCGTCAGCGAT
>CAZTDK010000941.1:244-2612 GCA_964611965.1 uncultured Binatia bacterium (SeqCode)
CACGGCAGCGGCGCCAGCTCCGCCTGCACGCCCAGCAGCTCGAGCGGCGGATTGTTCTCATCGTCGATGACAATATCCAGCTCGGCACTAACCGGCCGGACGATCGGGATGCGGAGATCCGCCGCCACCAGATCGTCGCGTACGGCACGCTCCAGCGTGTGCGCGCCGAGCGGCACCGGGGCCACTTGGCTTCCGGCCAGCCGCGGCTCGGTCACCTGCGCCATGCGTCGCAGGTTGCCGCTGCCGCAGATGAGCTCCAGGGCGACGATCGGGAGGTGCGGCCCGGGCAGATACACGTGAAAACGACTCTTGCCGGGCTCACTGGAACGGCGCTCCAAGCGCAGCGGCACGGGCTCCACCGGCGCGGGCGCGGCGCTTTCGGCAAGATGCACGTCCACGCCTCGCGGTGTCGGAATCACCGCACTGTTGCGGTCGTCCCAGGTCACGCGCAGATACCGCAACTCGCCCGCCGTGAAGTCCAGGGTCGTCCGCTTCAGGGACTCGGCCGGCAAGTCGAACACGGTCGCATCGTCCGCCAGCATCGTCCAGTGCTCGCGGTCGCCGCTGCCTTCAAGGCGCAGCCGTTTGAGAAACGGCGCCAGGATGCCGATCAGGCGCAGACGATCGATGCGCATCGGTGCTCCGATATCGACTTCGAACCCGCTGGTTTCATCCGTCGCCGCGATCGGCAGGATGCTCGCCGTCTGCCAGCGCTCGACGGGAGCCGGCGGCGGTATCACCAGGTAGGCAACTTCGCGGCCCGCGGGATCAAACAGGCGCAGATCTTCGAGACCACCCGCAAACGCGCGGCCCGTGATGTCGCGGAGCGGCTGCGCGCCCGCAAGCAATGGGACATCGACAACCAGACGGTTCGGGCCCGCGCCGCCGGGAGTCACCAAGCGCTCGTGGTGAAAGCCGCGGGACTCCGCGCCCGCGCGGGTCGCACTCAGGATACTGAGCGCTACGAACAGCAGCGCGGTCATGTGGAGCCGGCAAATCGATTGCTGGCGCGCTTCGACGCCGGCCCGGACGAAACCCTGACGGGTTAGCTGCGGTGGACAGCCGGCTTCGAGCCGGCTTCGTTCGGGTAGCGCGGGGCTTGAGCCCCGGGTGCGGCGACGCGGCGGAAATATTTTCACGCGCTCGTCGCCTCCTTCTGCGCGCTGAGCACGAAGCGCTGCATCAGCACGGCAACCAGCGCCAGGCACATGGCCAGTGCGACGAAGGAGCCGACACGATACAGGCCGCCCAGTCGCCACAGATCGTGGAGGAAGCACTTGACGATGGTGCCGACGAGCAACGCCAGCGAGGTGGTACGCGCGGCGCGGCTGCCACGGGTGATCCCAGCCGCCAGCAACCCGATGGCAAACAGCGCCCATCCTAGGGTGTACGTCAGGTCCTGCGCCAGGCCCGCCGAGAAGTCGAACGTCAGGGTCCGACCGGTCGAGTAGAAATCGGCGATCTCGATGTTCAACAGCAGGAAGAGAATGACCGTGGCGCTGGCGACGAGCGCGTCGCGGATCGGCACCGATTGGCCAACCTTCAGAATGGCGCCGACGTCCGCGTCGGTGCCCCGCAGCCAGCGCGCCGCCTGGAAGAGCGCCGCGGCGCTGACGAGATACGTATACAGATACCAATTGAACACGGCGGCGGCACCGCGCGGATGGTAGGTGAACACCGCCGGGTTGGCGCACAGGCGCACGAAGACCACCAAACACAAGCCGATGGCCCAGGCCAGCACACCACGATGCGGAATGCGCCGATACAGCCATGCCAGCGCCGCCCCCTCCAACGCCCAGCCAATGGTCAGCCACTCGCGGTCGAGCTGCAGCGGGATCGCCACGGTGATGAACGCCAAGGCCGTGCCTGCCACCAGGGCGAGACGGCCCTGCTGCCGCTGCGCCGCGGGCTCGATGCGCAACAGTCGAGCGAGCAGGCCCAACATGCACGCCGCCTGCACCACCGGCAAAGCGCCGAGCACTCCTTCGAGTCCGCCCACGATCATGCATCGCCGCGCCGCCGCGAAGAACACGCCGCTCATGAGCACCGCGGCAAGGTACGGCGCACGCGCGCGGCCGACGCGTGCACCGAGCCAGAGCGGATAGAGCAGGAACGGCGCATACAACGACGCCAGGAAGAGCATCACCGTCGGCCAGGTCACCGCGGTCAGATGGTGCCCCTGCACCCACAACAGGCTCTGTACGCCGGTGGGTACCACCGCCCACACGGCAACCTGGAGCCACGTCGTGGCGCCGGCGGCGAAGAGTCCGGCCAGAAGGACGATATGCGCCACCGCGACCCACATCGTGAGCGAGGGCCCCGGCTGCTGCGACGCCACCACCACCACACATTGACCGAGCAGCGCCGT
>CAZTDK010000942.1:0-2612 GCA_964611965.1 uncultured Binatia bacterium (SeqCode)
GGTGGCGCACGGCGTCCGCGTCGAGATCGAGAACCGCGCAAATGCTCTCGAAGGAATAGGGCCAGTCTGGCTCTACGGCGAGCAGCCACTGCTTCGCGTTGCGGAAGAGGCGACGTCCTCGGGCGTCTGTGGGAGAACGGTACTTCTCGACGCACCAGACCGCGTCGGCGAGGACGGCCGCCCTCAGCCGGCGCTCTGGGGTGACCTCTTTGCGGGGCGTGAGGAGCTGCTCCGGCAAAATCACCTGTGGCTGGAACAGGTCCATCGCAACTCGCGTCAGGTACGGATCCGCGCCCATAGCGTGCGTGTTTGTATAGGCGGGCTAGCGCCGGCGTAAGACCGGAGAACTACGCGCGTAGTTCTACCCATGCGGGATGCGACCCGGTGCACCACTGTGGATAGACACCTGGCGGCGATTCATCGCAAACCCGCGCGCGAGTTCGAATTGCCGGGAGGCGAAGTCATCATGGGGAGATTTAGCGATGACGAAGCAAGGGGACCGGCTGATCATTGAGCCGGTGAAGAGGAAAAGTCGCCTGCCCGAGATCTTGGCCACCTGGGAGCCAGTCGAGGACGAGTTTCCGGATGTCGACGGGGGTTTGCTGCCGTTGGATGACATCAAGCTGTGATGACCGACCGGCGATACCTGTTGGATACGAACATCTCGCCGCAAAAGATCGAGGACCTCGAACTTGGTGTGGATCTGCAGCGTCGCGTTGTCGCGCACCGCGTCCAGTTAGCCTGTCGCTATGCCCCGGATACAGATTGTTCTCATGAGTCTCAACTCCTTCTTCTCCGCCGTCACCAACCTGCTAACGGAGTACCATGACAACCAAGACAATGAGTAGCACAAGCCCTAACGCGTGGCTCTCTGTCGCATGCAGCGGCCCTACGGGCCCACGTCTTCGGGGGGCTTCTGGCTGGGCCGCGCTTCGATCTTGACCTTGGTTACGCCCTCTTTGCTGATCCCGATCTTCTTGGCGGCGGCGCGCGACAGATCGATTTTCCTGCCCTTTGCATACGGACCGCGGTCGTTGATTGTCACATTGACCGCTTTCCCGGTTGCCAGATTGGTCACCACCGCCTTGCTGCCCAGGGGTAAGGTCCGATGTGCCGCGGTCAGCGCATTCGGATCGAAGATGTCGCCGCTTGCGGTCTCCTTCCCGTTCTGCGCCGCTCCGTACCACGAGGCGTTGCCCACCTGCTTGACGTTCGGCGCCGCAACGCCGGGTCCGGCATTTTCGGCTTGGGCGATCCCAGCTGATGGGGCGGAAGTGTCCTTCCGCCCCATCAGCTGCGCACACCGCGTCCATATGGGAGGAATGGCTCCTCCGATCAGCAGCACCAGAAGCACTTGACCGAAGGAGACCCGTATCACTGGCTCACTCGCCCCTGCAGGATGCCATTCTCAATCGCCGGGATGAGGTCCTGGATGATCGAATCCTCGTAACGCCCCGACGTCGGGTTCGTTAGATCGGGTACCTGCGATTCCGGCACATGATGATTGACGTAGAACGATGCCTTGTGGCCGCCTGCGCCGGGCAGCACGGCGATGAACATGTTTTGGATCTGACTCGCGAGAATCAACGGATCGAGCAAGTCCGCGAGCTGTGAGTAGTCGTCCGGGGACTGGCCGTAGCCACCGAGGATGTAGACGATCGGAAAGCTGCGGTTGGTGTGAAAGTATGCCGGCGGTCGATAGATGAGCACCGGTTGCGCCGGGGCGGCCCCGCCGCCGCTGCCCAATACGGGCGACGCGATCGTGGTCGTCATGATGTCACCGCGCGGATCGAGGTCGGCGATTTTGAGGTCGCCCGGTCCTTTGAAGCCGTTGGGGAAGCTCGAATCCATATAGGCGATCATGGTGAGCAGCCGTTGCCAGATCGGCAGCGCCCCGCACACGTCGCCGTTCTTGAGGTTGTCGGTGACATCGTCAGCGTCCGGAATGCCGGTATGGGTTCCCTCATAGCGGACGAGCAGATACGGTTGCGGCAGGTTCGGTACTTGCGTGCAATTGGCGGGAAAACCATTCAAGACGTCCACGCCCAGTCCCTTCGATTGCAGCATGGCAACGAAATTGTCGTAGTGCTTTCCGAAGCCGAATTGGTCCAGCGTGCCGACGTCCATGTAGATGCGCTGGGTCTCGATGTCGGCCGCCGCGCGTGCGGCAAGTCGGGTGAGCGGATCTTCCGCCAACCAGTTCGCCCGATCGGGATCGTAGTCGAAGCGGCCATTGTTCTCGCCGTAATCGCCGGTGCCGGCCACGCCATCGAGACCGGAATCAACGAACGGCTCGCCGGCGTCGAACACGCCGTTGCCGTTGGTGTCGGTAAACGGCTCAGAGAGATTCACGACGATGCCGTCGCCGACGTCGTAGATACCGTCGCCGTTCAGGTCAGCGAGCATGCGTCCGCCGACATCCACGCCGGTGGCGCCACTCGCGATCTGCGGCAACGAGCCGCCCGCCAGCAACAGCACATCGACGGGGTCGCCGGGCGCCTCACTGGTTTGACGCACGCCGTCTTGATTGGCATCGCCGCCATCTAGGAACCCGCGGGGATTCACCGGCAGCGTGAAGGTCCCGAACTCATCGTCGCGCAACAGGTGCGAGC
>CAZTDK010000943.1:0-2608 GCA_964611965.1 uncultured Binatia bacterium (SeqCode)
GCTTCGCTACTCCAAATTTGCGTGCTGGAGTAGCGAAGCCATGCTTCGCGTTTGAGCTGAGACACTACCCAGAAGCGACGCCGGCCACAGGCCTTAGGTATGCGTTGCCGGCGGCGTGGCGGTTTCGAGCGCGGGGTTCGTCTCGCTCAGCGCCGTCTTGATCTGTTGGGCTAGCGCCGCCGAGATGCCCGGCACGGCGGCGAGCGCCTCGACACTGGCGTCGCGGATGCGTTGCACGCTGCCGAAGTGGCGCAGCAGCCGCTTGCGGCGTGTGCTGCCGATGCCGGGGATGGCGTCGACCGCGGAACGCAGGCGTTCCTTGCTGCGCAGCTGGCGGTGATAGGTGATGGCAAACCGGTGCGCCTCGTCGCGCACGCGCTGCAGCAGGAACAACGCGGTGGAGTTGCGCGTCAGCACCACTGGATTCTTGCGGCCCGGCAGAAAGACGCGTTCCTCGCTGTGCGCCAGCTCGGTCGCGCGTGGAGCACGGTCGACGCGATCCTTTGCCAAGCCCACGGCGTCGACCTCCTGGATGTCGAGCTCGCGCAGCACCTCGAGGGCGACGTTGAGCTGGCCCTTGCCGCCGTCGACGACCAGCAGGTCCGGGTAACTGCCTTCCTGCTTGGCCCGCGCGAAGCGCCGCTGTAGCACCTCGTACATCATGCGGAAGTCGTCGGCGCCGGGGACGGTCTTGATGCGGAAGCGGCGGTAGCGGCTCTTGTCCGGCTCGCCCTCGTCGAAGGTCACCATCGAGCCCACCGCCAGGCGTCCCTGGATGTTCGAGATGTCGAAGCACTCGATCCGCTTCGGCGCGTTGCGCAGGTGCAGCCGGCGCTGCAGCTCCTCGCTCATGCGCTCGCGCTTGCGGCCGGCGTCCTGACGCTCGCGGAAGCTCTGTGCCGCGTTCTCCGCGGCCATCTCGAGCAGGCGCACCTTGTCGCCGCGCTGCGGCCGCAGAATGTCGACGCGCTTGCCCTTGCGCTCGCTGAGATACTCGGCGCGCACCGCGGCGTCCTCGAGGTCGACGGGGACCAGCACCTCCGTGGGGATGTCGCGCTCGCCTTGATAGAATTGCGTCAGCAGGCTTTCGAGGATCTCCGCGTCGGGGAACTCGAAGTCCTCGAAGCTGTAGGCTTGGTTGCCCGTGAGCTTGCCCTGGCGCACGAAGAGCACCTGGGCTTCGATGAAGCCGCCTTCGCGGTAGAGGCCGAAGACGTCCTGATCGTCGCCCCAATGCGACACCATCTGCTGCTTCTCCTGCGTGCGCGCGACGGCGCGGATCTGGTCGCGCACCCGCGCCGCGTCCTCGAAACGCAGCTCGTCGGCCGCCTGCCGCATTTCGTCTTCGAGCTGACGCACCAGCTGTTGGCTCTTGCCTTCCAGCAGCATGATCGCCTCGCGCAAATGGCGCTGGTACTCCGCCGGATCGACGGCGAGGCAGCAGGGGCCGAGGCAGCGCTTGATTTGATACTCCAGGCATGGCCGCGAGCGGTTGCGAAAGACGCCGTCGCTGCAGGTGCGCAGCGGGATGACCTTGCGAATGGTGTCGAGCGTCTCGCGGACGCTGTATGCCGAAGCGTAGGGACCGAAATACTTGCCGCCGTCCTTGACGATCTTGCGGGTGACCAGGATGCGCGGCCATTCATCCTGCGTGGTCACCTTGACGCTGACATATGACTTGTCGTCCTTGAGGCGAATATTGTAGCGGGGTTTGTACTGCTTGATGAGATTGTTCTCGAGGATGAAGGCTTCCTTGTCATTGCTGGTGACCAGGGTCTCCAGGTCGGTGACGCGCTGCATGAGAAAGCGGACCTGACTGCGCTCGTCGCCGCCGCGAAAGTAGGTGCGGACGCGGGTGCGCAGGCTCTTCGCCTTACCGACGTAGATGACTTTGCCGTGCCTATCCTTCAACAAATAGACGCCGGGGCGCGGTTGCACCGCGTCGAGCTTGTCGGCGAGCCCGCGTGGCAGCGCTGAAGCGTGTTCGTCTGCCGCGGCTGGCAGGTCGGTGTCGTCGGTCACGCGCGGAGTATAGCGCCGTGGCCGGCGGCTTGCAGGGCTCAGGAGAGACAATAGACAACAGACGACAGACCTAAGAACTAATGGCAGGCGATTATACGTCCGTCTTCGGTAGTCGGCAGTCTGTGGTCTATCGTCCGTGGTCTTTTCCCTTGCAGTTGCCGACGATCCGCAATAAGCGATCGGCCATCCGGACCGTGGACGACAGAGGCGAACGCCGCCGTGACCTCGCGCTGATCATTGCCGGAGCCCTACTGCTGCGCGTGCTGTTCTGTGTGCTGGTGTTTCCCGCCATGGCGCCGCAGTTCGGGCCGGGCGACGACTACGATGTCATTGGCCGCAATCTCGCGGCCGGCAACGGGTATGTCGCCGACGGTGTGTCGGCGGCCGCCGAACGGCTGCCGCTCTACCCGTTGCTGTTGGCGGTCGGTTTCCTGCTGGCCGGTGACACCGCGTGGCCGTGGCAGCTGGCGCAGTGTCTGGCGGGCGCGCTCACCTGCGGCCTGGTTTTCAGCACGGCGCGCCCGTACGCCGGCCGCCGCGGTGCCCTGGGCGCGGCCTGGCTGTGTGCGCTGCATCCGACCTTGAT
>CAZTDK010000944.1:0-2605 GCA_964611965.1 uncultured Binatia bacterium (SeqCode)
CGGCGGTGCCAGTCGACGCTGCTCGACCGCTACCCGCGCTCCGCCAATCCTTGCGTCGCCGGCCGGGGGCGTTTAGAAACTTCACACGCCTGGACCCCCTCTCAAATGAGTAAGCGAGCTGCCGCGAGCGTCCGACCGTCGAGCGCCGAAGCGACGCCGCGGCGGCTGCACACCACCAATCTCTGGCTGGGACTCGGGCTGCTGTTGCTCACCGCCGCCGTGTACGCGCCGGTCCGCAACTACGCCTTCCTCAACTACGACGATGAAGAGTACGTCACCGACAACGCGCACGTCACCGCCGGCCTGACCCGCGACGGGTTTGTCTGGGCGTGGACCGGCGTGCACCAAGCGACGTGGCACCCCCTGACGACGCTCACCCACATGCTGGATTGCCAGCTCTTCGGGCTGAGCGCCGGCCCGCATCATCTCGGCAACGTCATCCTGCACCTGCTCAACACGTTGCTGCTTTTTGGCCTGCTGATGCGCATGACCGCGCAGCCGTGGCGCAGCGCCTGGGTGGCTGCCTTGTTCGCGCTCCACCCGCTGCACGTCGAATCGGTCGCCTGGATCTCCGAGCGCAAAGACGTGCTCAGCACATTCTTTTGGATGCTCACCGTCTGGGCCTATGTCAGCTACGTACGGCGGCCGGCGTGGCGCGCGTACCGCGCCGTGGTCGTCCTCTACATCGCCGCGCTGTTGTCGAAGCCGATGGTGGTCACGCTGCCGTTCGTCTTGTTGCTGCTCGACGTGTGGCCGCTGCGGCGCTTGAGCTGGGAGCCGACGCCGGGACACCGAAACCCAGCAGGACGGAAACCTGTCCAATCGTCCGGTCCCGCCAAGCCACTCGCCGCACTCCTTGTCGAGAAACTTCCGCTGCTGCTGCTGGCCTTGACCGTCAGCGTGATCACATACCTAGCGCAGAGGAGTGCCGGGGCCTTGGCGTCGCTGGCGGCTGCGCCGTTCAGCTTGCGCGCCGCGAACGCGCTGGTTGCGTACGCGTCCTATCTGCTGATGATGCTGTGGCCCAGCGGGCTCGCCGTATTTTATCCCTTCCACGCACCGCTCCCGGCTGCGGAGATCCTGGGCGCCGCGGCGGGACTCGCCGGCGCCAGCGCCGCGGTACTGTGGGGCGCGCGGCGCCATCCTTACTTGCTCACGGGGTGGCTCTGGTATCTCGGCATGCTCGTGCCGGTCATTGGCCTGGTACACCAGGGCGACCAGGCCATGGCGGATCGCTTCACGTACCTGCCGTTGGTAGGCATCTTCATCATGGCAGCGTGGGGTATTCCCGAATTCCTCGGGCGTTGGCGGCACGGTGAGATCGCCGGCTCGATCGCGGCCGTCGCCGTGCTGCTCGCCTGCACCGTGGTGACGTCGCGGCAGCTGCGTTTCTGGCGCGACAGTCTCAGTCTCTTCGAACACGCCATCGCGGTCACGTCCGACAACTACGTCGGGCAATTCATCATCGGCTCGGCGTTGCAGGAACAGGGACGGCGCGACGAGGCCTTCCCCCATCTCGCCGAAAGCTTGCGGCTCCAACCCAACTACGACAAACCGAACTACGACATCGGCTTGATCTACGCGGCGCGCGGCGATCTTGGCGCCGCCAAGGAGCACTACCTCCAAGCGCTGCGCCTGAATCCGTCGTACGCCAAGGTACACGTGGGCCTCGGCCTGGTTCTCGCCGCCCAGGGCGATAACAACGACGCGGTGGCGCACTATCGCGACGCCATCCGGATCAAGCCCGACCTGGCGGCGGCGCACAACAACCTCGCCATCACGCTCGAGAACATGGGGAAGGTCGACGAAGCCATCCAACAATACGCCGAGGGCGTGCGTCTGGAGCCGAAGCGGGCCGAGGCGCGCTGCAACCTGGCAGCAGCGCTGATGAGCGCCAACCGCGTGCCGGAAGCCATCGAGCAGTTTCGTACCGCCTTGCAACTCGCGCCGCAACTCGTCGAAGCGCGCTTTGGATTGGCCACCGCCTACGTCCAGAACGGACAGACACGCGAGGCGATTCTCGAGCTCGACGATGTCCTCAGGGAACGGCCGGATTTCACCCCAGCGCAGATCACCCTGGCATGGCTGCTGGCCACGACACCGGACGCGCACCTGCGCGATGGCGCGCGCGCGCTGCAACTCGCCGCGGCTGCCGCGACGCGCACCAAGCAGGGCGACGCCGACGCCCTCAACTGTCTGGCCGCCGCGTACGCGGAAGTCGGCCGCTTTCCCGAAGCGATGGACGCGGCCACGCAAGCGCTGACGCTCGCGCATGCCGCTGGGCGCACAGCCCTGGAACAGTCGATGAACGAGCGGCTGGCACTCTATCGCGCCGGTCAACCGTTGCGTGAGTCGGCCGGCGAGCGACACGAATGAGCCGCGCGGTGGCGGTGCGCCGACAATCGCAGGTTCACGCACCGAGGCGTACCGCTGCCGGTGGCACCACCTCCTGCGGAATCGCCGCCGCCCTCGTCGTGGCCACCGCCATCGTCTATGCCCCGATCCGCCACAACGCCTTCGTGCGCTACGACGACTATGGGTACATCGTCGACAATCCCTATGTCACCGCGGGCCTCACCTGGAAGAGCGTTGGCTGGGCCGCCAC
>CAZTDK010000945.1:0-2601 GCA_964611965.1 uncultured Binatia bacterium (SeqCode)
CGCCGCCAGGCATGTCGAAGGAGACGGAGAGATCGCGGATCTGCAGCAACGCCTCGGTCATACACCCTTGCGCGGGTCGAAGGCGTCGCGTACCGCCTCGCCGATGAAGACCAGGACGCTCAGCATGACCGCCAAAACCAAGAAACCCTCGATGCCGATCCACGGTGCCTGCAGGTTGGCTTTGCCCTCGGCCAGGATCTCGCCGAGTGACGGTGAGCCCGGCGGCAACCCGAACCCGAGGAAGTCGAGCGATGTCAGTGTGGTAATCGCTCCGTTCAAGATGAACGGCAGAAACGTCAACGTCGCCACCATGGCGTTGGGCAACAGGTGACGGAACATGATCATCCCGTTGCCGACGCCGAGCGCCCGCGCGGCGCGCACGTAGTCGAGGTTGCGCGCCCGCAGGAACTCGGCGCGCACCACGCCCACCAATGCCGTCCAGCTGAATAGCAGCATCAGCCCCAGCAGCCACCAGAAATTCGGCGCGACGATGCTCGAGAGAATGATGAGCAGAAACAGGACGGGCAACCCACCCCAGATTTCGATGAAACGCTGGAAGAGCAGGTCGGTCCAGCCGCCGAAGTATCCCTGCAAGGCCCCCGCGAGGACGCCAACCACCGAGCTCGCCACCGTCAGCACCAGACCGAACAGCACGGAGATGCGGAACCCATAGATCAAGCGGGCGAGGAGGTCCCGCCCCTGTTCGTCGGTGCCGAGCCAGTTGTCACGCGACGGCGGCGTCGGCGCCGGCCCGGGCAGTTGATAGTTGATCGTGTCATAGCGGTACCGAATCGGCGGCCAGATCATCCAGCCCTTGGCGTCGATCAACGCGGCGACCGCGGAATCCCGATACACGGCTTCGGTCGGCAGCACGCCGCCGAAGGTGGTCTCCGCGTATGCCCGCAGGACCGGAAAGTAGAAATGCCCGTCGTAGTCGACCAGGAGCGGGCGATCGTTGGCGATCACGTCGGCGAGCAGCGTGAAAACGAACAGGACGACGAAGATCCAGAGCGACCAGAAACCGCGCCGGTTCGCGCGGAAGTTGTGCAGCCGCCGCCGCGTCAGCGGCGTCATGCGCCAGCGGCTGGGTTCCGGGATGCTGGCTCCAGGGTTCTTTGTGTCGTCTCGCGATGTCATGCCGCGAGCTCGCAGGCACCCTCACCCCCCGACCCCCTCTCCCAAAATGGGAGAGGGGGAAGGTCAGGGTTCCCCTCTCCCATTTTGGGAGAGGGGCGAGGGGTGAGGGTGTGTCCGGCAATCCGCGCCACGCTCATACCTCGCGGCTGCTGAAATCGATGCGTGGATCGACCAGCATGTAGGTCAGATCGCTGATCAAGTTCAGCGCCAGGACCACCAACGTGTACATGTACAAGGTGCCGAACATGATCGGGTAGTCGCGATTGATCGCCGCATCGAAGCCGAGCAGGCCGAGACCGTTCAGCGAAAAGATGACCTCGACGAGCAACGCGCCGGTGAACAGGATGCCGACGAACGCTGCCGGAAAACCGGCAATGACGATGAGCATGGCGTTGCGGAAGACGTGGCCGTACAGCACCCGCCGCGTGGTCAGCCCTTTGGCCCGCGCCGTGATGACGTACTGCTTGTGAATCTCGTCGAGGAAGGAGTTCTTGGTCAGCATGGTCAAGCTGGCGAAGCCGCCGATGACCAGCGAAACGGTCGGTAACGTCATGTGCCACAGGTAGTCGGTGATCGCCGCCGGCCAGCCCAGCTGCGACCAGTTGTCGGAGACAATGCCGCGCAACGGGAACCAGCGCACGAAGCTGCCGCCCGCAAAGAGGACGATCAACAAAATGGCGAACAGAAAGCCGGGAATGGCGTAGCCGACGATCACCACGGCGCTGCTCCAGACGTCGAACGCCGAACCGTCCCGTACCGCTTTGGCGATGCCGAGCGGAATCGAAATGAGGTAGACCAGCAGCGTGCTCCATAAGCCGAGGGAAATAGACACCGGCAAGCGGCTAAGCATCAGGTCGAGGACCGGCCGATCTTGGTGGAAACTGTTGCCGAAGTTGAAGAGCGCGTAGTTCTTCATCATGTGGGCGAAACGTTCCCACGGCGGCTGGTCGAAACCGTACAGCTTCTCGAGCTCATGGATGAGCGCCGGGTCGATGCCGCGCGCCCCGCGATACTTACTGACGTCTGCGCCGGCAGCCGCGGTCTCGCCCCCGGCGGCACCGCCGACGCGGGCCGTCGGGGAGATGGCCGTTCCCTTGATGCGCGCAATCATCAGCTCAACCGGCCCGCCCGGGGCGGCTTGGACGATGATGAAGTTCAGCAGCATGATGCCGAACACGGTGGGAATGATGAGCAAGATCCGGCGGATGATGTAGGCAAACATGGCGACTCACAAAAGGGGAAGGGAAATCACGAAAGCACGAAAGAACGAAAGCACGAAAAAAGGCAACGGAATTGCGCTGCCACAGGAGGACGAGAGCAGGAAGTGAGAAAGGAGTGCCTTCCTCCTTTTCGTGCTTTCGAAATTTCGTGTTTTCGTGATTCTCATGACGGGCGTTTGCCAGCTCTGTCGCGTTGCATCGTTGCACAATCTCCTACTTCAGTGCTCACCTTCGCGGTGCAGCA
>CAZTDK010000946.1:0-2599 GCA_964611965.1 uncultured Binatia bacterium (SeqCode)
AGCACGTCCTTGCGTTCGGCCACCCAGGCGACGGACTCGACGCGCAGCGGATGCAGCGCAAACAGCGCCGCCACCACGGCGCTCCGTCTGGCTGAACCGGTGGCCGCCGCCAGCCAAGAGAACAGCAGCGCGGCATTCGCCGCATGCAGCACGACGTTGACGAGGTGCAGCGCGCCCGGGGTTGCTCCAAACAGCGTGCAGTCCAATGCCAATGACAACCACGTCAACGGATGCCAGTGACCGGAATGGAACGCGGTGAACGCCCAGCGCACGTTCTCCGCGTTGATCCCGCCACGGACAAACGGGTTCTCGGTGACGTACTCGTTATCGTCGAGATTGATGAAGTCGTAGCTTCCCACCGGTGAGTAGACGGCGAGAACAGCGACGATGAGGCAGCAGCCCGCGAAGATTGCCGATCGCCGGTTTCGGAGGGCGCTCACGCGGTCCAGCGCCATTGCCATGTGCGCGAGTGAACCGAAGGCGGTGCGGAAATGCAACTATGAGGCACGAGCGTCATAGACACGGGCATACGGACCGCGGCCGAGACCGGTGAACGACGACGCCCCGGTATCAGGTACGCGATTTCATATGCGGCGAATTGTCTGCTACTTTGAACCTCCATGTCTGTTGAGCGCCGCCAGCCTACGCTGATTGGAGAATGGCCATGAACGAGGCCGAACGTGTGATCGTCCGCCCGCGGCGTGCCGCGACGCCGCTCCGCAAAGGCGTGTACCTGCTACCCAACTTGATCACCACGGGCGGGTTGTTCGCGGGATTCTATTCGATCACCTGCTGCTTGCGCTCAGATTTCCGCTGGGCGGCCATCTCGATCATCGTGGCCAACGTCTTCGACGCGCTCGATGGCCGGGTGGCGCGGCTCACCAACTCCACGAGCCGCTTCGGCATCGAGTACGACTCGCTTGCCGATCTTGTCGCCTTTGGCGTGGCACCGGGCATTCTCGCCTATCGTTGGGCGTTGGAGCCTTGGATGACCTGGGGATGGTTGGCGGCGGCGTTATACGTTGCCTGCGGTGCGCTGCGTCTAGCGCGTTTCAACGTGCAGTTCGATAACGCCGAGAAACGCCACTTCATCGGGTTGCCGATTCCGGCGGCCGCCGAGGTGATCGCGACGACTGTCCTGCTCTACTACCACTTCGGCGGCGGTGGGGCGACGCACAAGCATGCCATTCTCCTGATCGTCACCTACGCGCTCGCCGCGTTGATGGTGAGCAACCTGAAATTCTTCAGTTTCAAAGAAACCGAGCTCTATCGCCGCCAGCCCTTCGGAATCTTCCTGGCGGGTATCGTGCTGCTTGGGCTGGTCATCGCCCAACCGCAGATCATGCTCTTCATGGGGTTCTCGGTGTACGCATGCTCAGGACCGTTGCGCTGGCTGATCGTGCGCGGCAAGCGGCTGCGGGGGCAAATGCACCGGCACCCACGTATGCCCAACGTGCTCGAATCGCCGGGGGACGTGACCAGCGCTCCCGGCCCGCGCCCGCTGGCGCTCAGCAGTCGGCGCCGCCGGCGGAGACTGCGCTCTTGACAAGGTCGGCCACCTCGATTACACCCAGCCCACTATGTTTGCTTCTCGAAATGTACTCGGCCGGTCTCTGCTGCTGGAGCTGCTGCTTCTGAGCCCGTCCGGTGCGTCTGGAGGAGCGTAAGGTCGATCATACGCAAACCGAAGGACGCCGCGGGCGGGCAAACTGCTCGTGGCGTCTGTGTTTCTAGAAGGGCCACGGGTAGCTTCCCCCCGCGGCCCTTCTTGCATTGGGCGCCGGCCAGAGCGGCGGCGTCCGGAAAGGGAGGTGTCGGATGACAGCGGAACAGAATACGGTACGGATCTTCGACACGACACTGCGCGATGGGGAACAGTCGCCCGGCGCGACGATGAATGTCGAAGAGAAGCTCGTGATCGCGCGCCAGCTCGAAAAGCTCAACGTCGACGTTATCGAGGCCGGCTTCGCCGTGTCGTCACCTGGTGACTTCGATTCCGTGGCGCGCGTCGCCGAGGCGGTATCCAATCCCGTCGTTCTCAGCCTGTCGCGTACCCGTGAGGCTGACATCAAGCAAGCGATCAAGAGCGTCGAAAAGGCCAAACACCCGGGCATTCACATCTTCATCGCTACCTCGGACTTGCACCTCAAGCGCAAGCTGATGATGAGCCGTCAGGAAGCCCTCGATGCGGCGTGCTGGGCGATCGAGTATGCGCGCAAGCATCTCGACTACGTCGAGTTCTCGGCCGAGGACGCCTCGCGTTCCGACCCGGAATACATGATCCAGGTCTTCACCGAGGTCATCGCGCGCGGCGCCGGCACCATCAACGTGCCCGACACCACCGGCTACGCTGTGCCCGAAGAGTTCGGCAAGCTCTTCGCGTATTTGATCGCTAATACGCCGGGCAGCGACACAGTTTACTGGAGCGCCCACTGCCACAACGATCTCGGCATGGCTGTCGCCAATTCGCTCGCGGCAGTACGCAACGGCGCGCGACAGATCGAGTGCACGATCAACGGCATCGGTGAGCGTGCCGGCAACACGTCGATGGAGGAGGTGGTCATGGCGATCAACACGCGCGCCGACTTCTTCCACTTGC
>CAZTDK010000947.1:0-2599 GCA_964611965.1 uncultured Binatia bacterium (SeqCode)
AGCGCGCGCCGACGTCTTCGGTGAACGTGACCGAGGTCGGTGCGGCGAGCGAGACGCGGTTGTCGTCGTAGAGGCAGATCAGCTTTCCCAGCCGGAGGTGTCCGGCAATCGAGGCCGCCTCGCCCGAGATCCCTTCCATGAGGTCGCCGTCCGACACGATGGCGTAGGTGCGGTGATCGACGAGCGTGTGCCCGGGGCGGTTGAAGCGGTTGGCCAGCAGGCGTTCGGCAATGGCCATGCCGACGGCGTTGGCGCTGCCTTGCCCGAGCGGCCCGGTCGTGGCTTCGACGCCCGGTGTGAGATGGATCTCGGGATGTCCCGGCGTGCGACTGCCCCACTGCCGGAACGCCTTGAGATCGTCCATCGTCAGGTCGTAGCCGGTCAGGTGCAGCAACGTATACAGCAACATGCTGCCATGCCCGGCCGACAGCACGAAGCGGTCGCGGTTCGGCCAGTGCGGGTCCGTGGGGTTGTGCCGCAAGTGCCGCTGCCACAGCACATACGCCATTGGCGCGGCACCCAGCGGCAGGCCCGGATGGCCCGAGTTCGCCTTCTGCACCGCGTCGATGGCGAGCGTACGAATCGTATTGATGCACCGCAATTCCAATGTACGATCGACCCTGCTCACGAGCTCCTCCTCTGTTGTGCGGCTGACCAGGCGGCTGCCACGTGCGTTTCCTCTACCGCATTCGCCGCGCGCATGCACGCCCCCTTGAGTGACGGCCACGACCACAACTTCACAATCTTCCCCAAGGCGACAAGAACTTCTCACGCAGAGGAGCAGAGGCGCAGATGAATAGGGGCCCAAGCCATGCGCTTCAATCCTTCCCTCGCTTGCCCGCCCCGTGGTAGGCAAGATCTGTGGACGCCACCCTGAAAGGCGTGATCGACCTGATCGGTAGCGCGGACGTCGAGGTGCGGTGCGCGGCGTTGCTCGTTCTGACCCACCTCGCAGCGGGTGACGAGCGGGCGGTGCGTGCCGTGGGTGAAGCTCTTGGTGGGCGCAACGCGGTGGTGCGCGATTTCGCTGTCGGTTACTTCGAGCGTGTGCGGCCGCGCGACGGGGTCGGATACCTCGTGCCGTTGCTCGACAGCCCGGAAGACGCCTTGCGGCAACGCGCCGTCGAGATCCTTGCTCCCTATGGTCAAGCCGCGGTCGGCGCGGCGAAGAAGCTGGTGAAGGACGCGCCCCGGCGGCGGTTGAACGCGGTGATCGACCTCTGCGCGCGCGTGCGTACCGCGGCGGCGCTGGATCTCCTCTTCGATCTCATGGCCGGCAACGACTTCGACACCAATCGCGCCGCGTGCGACGCCGTCAGTGGCGTGGTGCCGGGGCTCGATGCCCGTGCTCGAACCGAGCTGCTCGCGCGTACCGAAGCGCTCGCCGCTGGTGCCAAGGGACATCGCACCGCCTTGGTCGCCGCTGCCAAGCTGTTCGGCGCGCTCGCCGATGCCAAGGCCCGGCGTCGCTTGTTCGGCATGCTGGACAAGCAGGAGCCGCAGGTGGTGCGGACCCATGCACTGGGCGCCTTGGTGCAGTGCCTGCGCGGCGCGAAGCTGACGGCGGCCGAGATCGATGCGCTCCTGCCGTTGCTCGAGAGCGACGACGAGGTGGGCGTCTTGCGGCCGGTGATTCACCTCCTCGACGGTCAAACCTTGGAGCGCAGCTACCTGGCGCAGCTCAACCGGCTGGCGGACAGCGCGCAGCCGCTGGTGAAGCGCTTCGCCGTGCAAAAGCTGGGCGGCGTCGACTCCGGCGCGGTGGTGAAGACGCTCATCGGGTATCTGACCGACGACAGTTACGCGCGCCGCGATCAGGCGATCACGTCGCTGAAGAAGCTGCCCGCCGCGCGCAGTGCCTTGATGAAGGAGCTGCTCGACTGCGAGGACGAGCGCCGGGCGTGGACGGTTGCCGACATCTTGCTGGCGCACGACCGCGATTGGAAGCGCGACACCCGCGACGCGTTGGGCAAGAAGCTCGAAGCCGCATTGGAGCAGCGCGAGGACCGTCTCTACACCGCGTACTTCCATTTTCTCAATGCGCTGGATGCCGAGGCGCTGGCCACACGCGTGTGCGCGCGCGCCGACGCGTTGCGCAAGAAAAAGGATTTCGCCAGCGCGGCGAGGTGGCTGGCGCTGCTCAAGGATTCGCCGGCGTTCGATGTGGACGCACGCTTTGCGCTGGCGGTGTCGGAGCTGAAAGCCCACCGCCACGCCCTGTCGGCCGTGGTGCGCCGTCACGATCCGGCATTCGACCAGCTGCGCGAGCTGTTGCGCTCGCCATTTCCCCTAGGCGAGCGGCTGCGCAAGGAGCGCGTGCTCACCCCGGAGGAGCTGTTCTACATTGCCTTCAATTTCGCCGAAGGCGGTGGCGAGGAGAAAGGACTAGCGCGCGAGCTGCTCGAGCACGTCGCCGCCAAGTCGAGCCGCACAAAAGTCGGCAAGGCGGCCAAAAACAAGCTGCGCCTGCTGCCCGCGGCTGGATGACGAGGCCGCGCGTGCAGCCCGGGAGCCTTGGGCCTGCGGCTGGCGTCTTTTCTATGGCCCGCTCCCCCGTTGGGTCGCTGCGGGCTGCCAAGTCCGACAGGCTGCTAGCGCT
>CAZTDK010000948.1:0-2595 GCA_964611965.1 uncultured Binatia bacterium (SeqCode)
GTGCTCGTGGCACCGCTGCCGGTCATGGACCCACCGCTCCAACTCGTCGTCCCCGTCACGCTGATCAACGCTGAGCCGCTCAATTCCCCTCCCGACTGCGTCAGGCTCGGGATGCTCAGGGCGGTGCTCGTGCTGATGTTCAGGAGGCCGCTACTGAGCACCACCGTGTTCAGCGTGGCGCTCGTGCCGGTGAAGTTCGCCGTGCCGCCCGACACCGTGGTCGTGCTGGTGACGTTGTAGCTGCCGGGGTGGTTCACCGTCCCGCCGCTGAACGTCACATTAGCACCGGTGATTGCCACTGCGCTGCTCAGCGTGTGCGTCCCCCCGGAGAACACAAGGGTGGTCCCGGTGGCATCGAACGAACCGCTGCTGGTGCCGCCCCCGCCGAGGGCGAGGGTCCCGGTCAGCACTTTAGTGCTGCCGGTGTTGTTGAATGGCACACCTTGGTCCGTGGAGGTCCCCGTACCGGCCGACTTCTGAAAGGTGCCGGCATTGTTGATCGCCGTGGTGCCGCCGTTGTAGCCAATGAAGCCGTCGTTCTGCATGTCGAACGTGGTGCCCGCGGCGATGTTCAGGGTCCCGCCATTCATGAAAAGGGAGCCGGTCCCGGTCCACGTCGCGCCGACGTTGCTGTTGAGAATCCGGTTCAGGCTGATACTGCCGCCGTTGGCGATCGACAGCGGGCCGTTGGTGCTCGTGGCACCGCTGCCGGTCATGGACCCACCGCTCCAACTCGTCGTCCCCGAAGCGGATAGCGTGCCGCTGCCGTCCAGCGTGCCATTCGAGAGGGTGAAATTCGTCACGCCCGTATCGGAGTTGAGTATGCACGTGCCGGAATTGCCGATGGTAACATTGTCGCCGCTGCCGGGAACTCCGATGGGTGACCAGTTGGTATTTGTGAACCAGTCGCCGGAGCTAGCGTTCCAGCTATAGCTCGTCGCCTGCGCCGCGCTGGTGATGAACATTAGAAAGGCCGTCAGCAGCGTAATGGCCGCCACGGGGCGCGTGCGACGCGTAGGATTCACCACCAGGTGTGGGACCCGACTTCCACCATTGGGGCAGGCCCGGCTTGTTGGACAGCAATCATCGGCCACAAGGATCTCCCTTCCTGATTCATTCACCTGCGGCGCGCACGCCGGCCAAATATACGGAGGACGCAAGCCGAACTGTGTGGTCCCTAATATCTGAACAAATTATCACAGTCAATGAAAAAGCATGACGGTTGGGGCTGACTTTTTAGATGCGCGCGTGAATTATCCGGGTTAGCCAATCGCCGCGCCGCTTGGCCTCGACGCTGCGCCAAACGGGATCTCCAAAGATGAAGAGTTCGTCGAGGAGCGTGGACCATTGGACCCGTCCAGCGTCACTGTCACCGGCTGCCCGTCGTCTGGTGCGAGCAGCACATGCAACGATTCCGTAACCACACGGAAAAGACCGGCGAAGACCTTCAGCCTGCGATGCCCTTCAGGCGGCGGTCCCCCAAGCGTGGGGCCTAGGAGTCCGAGCACGGGCGGAATGCAGAACACGTCAAGTTGCGAGGTGCGCAGAAACACCGGCACCCCGCCTTGCAACAGCAACTCTGCGAGGTCCTCTACTGAGAACTCCCAGCGTTTCGCCAGTCGATCAAAAGAGAAGGTTTCCAGCTGAGAACTCATATTGTCCGACAGGAGACCCATGTCGTACCCCCGTTTGTTGCTCGTAGGAAAACCCCCCGCGGAGACCGACTGTGGAGTTCGCGTTCGCAGCTCGATATCCCGCCGGCACCGAAGAAGAGACCCGCCGGACCGACGGTGGAACCCGAGCGCGGCGTTTCGGCGAGGCGCGCCATGGCACCGTGGCTCATGGAATCACGCGTCTGCCGATCGAGGGGTCGACCGTGGCACAGTTACGGGTTCACTACAGGCTCAACGGGGGAACCCGGCACACCTGCCCGCCGATGCCTATTGTCCGATGGGCGACCACAGCACATGTTCGCTCACGTCGAATCTCGCAGAGCCGACACCTCTCGCCAATCTGGTTCATGCACCTCGGCCTCGATGAGCAATCGCCGCAAATCCTGCCCGATGCCGTCCATCACCTGGCGGTGGGACTCTTGGGAAAGATATGGTCCGTGTGAAACTCGGGTCCATGCCGAAGTGTCCGTGGCGCTAGATCTCCATCGGCCGATGGTCTTGTGTCTTTTCGACGACTCGGATCCAGGGAGGATCAATGCCAGTTTGGGTAGCGTCCCATGGTATGGTATCGACGATTGCGATGCAGTGTAACTCGTGTCGATTTCCGCGGTCCTTTGGAAACCGCGCAATCGCAACTTGCTCGCCGACTAGACTCGATGCTTGCCCGTTCACCCTATGAGCGTAAGTTTTGATGTCACAGTTGTCGTGGTACTGAGATGAGTCGCCCAACAAAGCGCCCACCGAGGGAGAGAAGAACGATCCGTTGCCAGCGCGCTCAGGCTGACTGCTCGCTCATCGCTGGCTGCGCGCCTCCGCCGCTTGCCTTGAAGGCGGCAAACCACGGATTCGCGGCTTGCACCTGCTCCGGGGTGCCTTGTGCGGCGACGCGGCCATCGTCGAGGACGATCACATGATCGGCATC
>CAZTDK010000949.1:0-2592 GCA_964611965.1 uncultured Binatia bacterium (SeqCode)
GTCCCGGTTTCACATCGACGACATACAACATGAAGCGCGCCGGGTAGTGTCGCGGCGCATCGGGTAAATCGAAATAGCGCTCGGCAGACTCCGCCAGCACGGACGGTGCGAACGGGCGGAACGGTTCGCGGAACTTGATCTTGACGTTGACGATCTCCTTCATATCGGTGCGGCGGGGATCGGCAATGATGCTGCGGCTGCCGAGGGCGCGTGGGCCCCATTCGAAGCGCCCTTGGTACCAGCCGATGACGTGTCCCGCCGTGAGCTCCTCGACCACGGCGTCCAACAGCGCCTCTTCCTTGGTATACGATTGAAACGGCATGCCGCAGCCGCGCGCGAAGTCGTTGATCGCCCCCTGGCTGAATTCCTGGCCCCAGTACGCGTGTTTCATTACGAAGCTGCGGGGCTTGCCGAGAGCACAGTGATACGCGTAAAGGGCGGCACCCAAGGCACCGCCACCGTCGCCGGCCGCGGGTTGGACGAACACCTCGCGAATCGGCGTCTCGCGAATGATGCGGCCGTTGGCGACGCTGTTGAGCGCCACACCGCCTGCCATGCACAGCTTGTCCAATCCGGTTTCGGCATGCAGCTGGCGCGCCATCGCCAGCACGATTTCCTCGGTCACCTGCTGGATGCTGGCGGCGACATCAGCATAGTATTGGTTCTTCTTTGCCAGCTCGCTGAAGTTGGCTGGTTTCGGCTCGAAGTACTGGGGATAGCCGGATGTCTCCGTGAAGAAATGCCACGACGGGTCCCGCGCCTCGCCGAAGAGATCGAGGAACTTCTGGTTGTACGTCTGCGTCGAGGAGTGATGGAAGCAGAAGTAGTCCATGTTCAGCCAGAAGCTGCCGTCGGCGCCGAGGGTGATCAGCTTGTAGACCTTGTCGACGTAGCGCGGCGTGCCGTACGGCGCCATGCCCATCACCTTGTACTCGCCCTCGTTGACCTCGAAGCCGAGGAAGGCGGTGAACGCGCTGTACAGCAAGCCAACGGAATGCGGAAAGCGGATCTCGCGCAGCAGTTTAATATCGGTCCCCTTCCCACGCCCCATTGTCGCCGTGGCCCACTCGCCGACGCCGTCGACCGTGAGGATCGCCGCCTCGTCGAAGGGCGAGCACAAAAAGGTGCTGGCGGCGTGCGACAGGTGATGCTCGCTGAACAAGATGCGGTCCGCCGGCAAGCCGAGTTCCTGGTGGATGTAATTCTTCACCCACAGCTTATCGAGCAGCCAGGTGGTCATGGCATCGCCGAAGACCTTCCACGACTTCGGTACGACCTGGAGTGCCGTCGTGAGAATGCGCTCGAACTTCACAAACGGCTTTTCGTAAAAGACGACGTGGTCAAGGTCCTGCACCCCGATACCAGCCGTATCGAGACAGAACTGGATGGCGAGCTTCGGGAAACCGGAGTCGTGTTTTTTGCGACTGAAGCGTTCCTCTTCGGCAGCCGCGATGAGTTGTCCATCTTCGATCAGTGCCGCCGCCGCGTCGTGGTAGAAGCACGAAATTCCCAGAATACGCATCCGTTCAGTGTCCCTTCACCAAGCTGTGATAGATAGCTGCCATCTCCGCGGCGTGCCGCTGTAGAGCGAAGCGCTGCCGCGCCCAGGTTTGTGCCCGCGCCCCCACCTGCCGCCGCAACTCCGGATCGCGCAGCAGGGGAATCAAGCGCGCGGCGAGTTGAGCCGCATCGCCGGGCTCCGTTAGAAAGCCGGTCTCGCCCTCCCGGATCATTTCGGGCACGCCGCCGGCGGCAGTCGCGACCACCGCCTTCCCCAGGAGCATGCCTTCGAGAATGACGCGTCCAAACGGCTCGGGACGCACGGAGGTGTGCACGATCACGTCGAGCGCGTTGATGACGTCGGCGACGTCGCTGCGGAACCCGGTAATGGAGATGCAGCGTTCAAGATGCAGCTCACGGATGCGGTTCTGGAGCTGCTCATGGTACGCCGCGCCGGCCCGATGCACCCCGCCAATGATGAGCCCGCGCGCGTCGGGCACTGCGTCGACGACTCGAGCCATCGCCTCGACGAGCACCGCCTGCCCCTTCCATTCTTGAATGTTGCCGATCACGCCGAGGCAGGGCGCGCCATTGGCGATGCCGAGCTCCGTCCGGACGCTGGCCGCGGTGCGTTGCGGCGTAAAGGCCGCTTCGTCGACAGCATCGTAGACCACGTGGGTGCGCCGCCCGCGTATGCCGGCGCGCACGCAGTGCGCCTCGACGGCCTGCGTCATACAGACCAGCGCGTCGATGCGCGGCGCGATCCAGCGTTCGCGTCCGGAGTACTTCTCAAAGCCTTTCACATGGCACACGCAAGGCGTGCGGGTGAGCAGACACGCCAAGATCCCGTCGAAGTTGGCCCGCACCCCGTTGCCGAGATGCACCACGTCGGCACGCGCGCGGCGAATGATTCCCGCCAACTGCAGTGCGGCGGGCCCTTCTTCTGCGACCAGCCGCAAGGCCTGGCGGCCGACGTTCAACACGGCGCGAATACGGCGCGACCCTTTGGCGCGTTGGTAGCCGTCGTACTTGAGCAGCGCGTGTTGCTTTGGGACGCGCCGGCGGCGGACGTGGTAAACTGGCACATCCATG
>CAZTDK010000950.1:0-628 GCA_964611965.1 uncultured Binatia bacterium (SeqCode)
GTGCACATCAAATAGTGGAATCACGCTCGCTGGCTGAGGCTCGTGCGAGTCGGAAGGAAATCGAGGCGCTTCTTCGCGCCGAAATTGAGCCGGAATTCCAAAACTTCGGTCTGACGATCGAGTCATTCTATATTGGGACCTTGGAGGGCATTGAAGATGGCCCCCATGCCGATGGGATGAAATAGCGATCCTCGGGCGATCGTCATTTATCGGGGCGGGCTGTCAGGCTTGCGCGGCCAGTCGCCGCTCGGCCGCCGTGGCGGCTTTGGCGGCTTCGCGAGAAACCTGGACGGAATGTGCGGCAGGAACCGCGACGAGAAGAACGACGGCAGCGGCGGCATGAGGGCGGCGGCTCCCCCGATGAAGCGGGAGACCGGCGGGCGAACCCTCTTGGCAACCTGGTTAAAGAAGCGGCTCAGCTTTGGTCGCAAGAAGCGAGAGCCGCTCAGCGTGCGCGTCGTGGTGGCGGCCTCTCGGGACCGTCCCTGGCAAGCTCCTCTTCGCGCGCTCTCTGGCGTTCTTCAACTTCTGCCTGGAGCACGCGGGCAGACTCGAGTTCTCTAATATATCGGTCGAGTTCCTCCTCGCCTCTGGCAGCATGCTCATCGAGACGCAGCTCGTGCCGCTC
>CAZTDK010000950.1:638-2592 GCA_964611965.1 uncultured Binatia bacterium (SeqCode)
TCCAGTTCGTTGGTCTTCTGCAAGAGCGCGGCGTAGTCGTCGCGCTCTTGCTTCTGGCGCGCGACGAATTGTTGGTCTTCGCGCTGGCGCTCGGCTTTGCGTTCGGCGGCGCGGGCCGGCTGGAAGAAGTCTTGGACGGAGCTGATGAACTCTGCGACACCGGTCAGGGCCTGTTTCTCTTGGCGCCGAGCGCGCGCTTCGACCTCGGCTTGCTGCGTGGCGTCGAAGCGGTCGAGTTTTTCTTCTGTGTCGAGGGCGATTGCATCGCGGAGTCGTTTCATTTCGTCTGTATGGGCTTGGATGATCTGGCGACGCTCCTCGGTCTGGCGTTCGGCGACGGCCTTTTTGAGCGCCTCGGTTTCGGCCTGAATGGGGTCCGGGACTGATTCAGCTGGCTTTGGCGTTTCCTGTTGCTGGTGCCCCTGATCCCTCTGCTCCTTTTCTTCCTGCCGCTGATGCTCTTGTTGTTCTTCTGGTTGGTGTTCCTGCTGTTCTTCCCGTGCGGGTTTCTGCTGCTCCGGCTTCTCCTGCTCCGGTTTCTGCTTCGCGAGTTTCTCCTGTTCGGGTTTTTCCTGCTCCGGTTTCTGCTCCAGTTTCTGCTGCTCCGGTTTCTCCTGCTGACGTTCGTCCTGTCGCCGGATGGCGCGATCGGGAAGGATAACGTCCTGTATTGCGCCGAAAAAGCGCGTGAGTGCGGTGGATAGTTCTCGCTGTTCGCGCCGGGCGGCTTCGGTTTGCTCTTGCGGGATTGCGCCGAGCCCGTCGACATTTGGTCGCGGGGTTTCCGCTGGCGCAGCTGGCGTGCGCTGCCTCGCCTCCTCATTAAGGAGTTCACGCTCCCCAGAGGATCGGTAGTCGAGGATCGCTCGGAGTGCTTCGGTGAGGGGTGTAACGGCCACTTCGATAATGGCGCCGAGGCCGTCGATGTCTGGTTGCTTGGAATAGCGTCGCGGGGTTTCCGCTGGCGCAGCTTGCTGGCGCTGCCTCGCCTC
Source organism: uncultured Binatia bacterium (SeqCode) (assembly GCA_964611965.1). Lineage (GTDB taxonomy): Bacteria > Desulfobacterota > Binatia > HRBIN30 > HRBIN30 > CAZTDK01. Next base: position 1,631 of record CAZTDK010000950.1, read on the forward strand.
CTCATTCGGGAATTCGCGCTCCCCACCGGAGCGGTAGTCGAGGAACGCTCGGAGGGCTTCGGTGAGCGGCGTCACGGCCACTTCGATGATGGCGCCAAGGCCGTCGATGTCGGGTTGCTTGGAATAGCGTCGCGGGGTTTGCGCTGACGCAGCTTGCTGGCGCTGCCTCGCCTCCTCATTCGGAAATTCGCGCTCCCCACCGGAGTGGTAATCGAGGATCGCTCGGAGGGCTTCGGTGAGGGGCGTAACAGCCACTTCGATGATGGCGCCAAGGCCGTCGATGTCGGGTTGGTTGGGATAGCGTCGCGGGGTTTGTGCTGACGCAGCTTGCTTGCGCTGCCTCGCCTGCTCATCAGGAAATTCGCGCTCCCCAGCGGAGCGGTATTCGAGGTTCGCTCTGAGCGCTTCGGTGAGGGGCGTAACGGCAACTTCGATGATGGCGCCGAGGCCGTCGATGTCTGGTTGATCAGAATAGCGTCGCGAGGTTTCCGATCGCTGGCCTTCCTGCCGCCTTTGGTGCTCATCATATTCCTGCTGATGTGGCGGCTCAGGTGCCTGATGTTGTCGCCGGAGTTGTTCCTCGCGGTCGATATCGTCCATCTGATTGGACGGCTCGTGTTGGTGTATGTGTTGCGGCTGCTTCTCTTCTGGTCGTGACTCCGGCTCCTCGTATTTCTGGCGTAGGTGCTCCTCGGCGCGCTGCCGTTGATAGTCGACCGCTTCTGCCGCGCTTGGCAGGGCGGCGCGGTCGATTCTCTCCATGAACTTGCGCAAATCGGCGGCCTTCAGGTCGCGGATCTGGCGACCGAGGCTGTGAATGCTTCCCGTCTCGTCGACAATGACGAAGTCGCGGCGGTCGCCTTTGGCAAGAATATAGCCCTGCTCCTCCAGGGCCGTCTTGAAGGCCTGCCCATTATCGCAGGACTGTTTGAGCGCGGTGATCTGGTCCTTCCGGGCAGCGG
>CAZTDK010000951.1:0-2589 GCA_964611965.1 uncultured Binatia bacterium (SeqCode)
CGGCCAAAACAGCGGAGCTGAATAGATAACGAAGAGCGCGCCCACAGCGATGCAGCGGCACGGTGAAACCGGAGAGCGGGGGCGGAGCGTGTCGCGGTATGGAAACCTCATACCCAACGACACTAGTATGCGCACGCCAGCGTCGCAATTTCCGTGAGCTGGGCGACCACATGGACACTCGCCCGTCACTCATCTGTACCCTGTGCGGACCGCCCCGTGCCACAAGAGAGGCGCGGTCACGATCAACAGAACCTGGGCAAGTTGAACCGGCGGACGTTCCACTCCCTGGTCGACGTGAACGCCATGGGTGTCCCGAAGGTCTCCGAGGCACCGGGCGGCAACCTGGCCCGGAGTGCCCGGAAGAAGATCGTCGCGACCTCGAGGGTCGAGAGGGAGGTGAGGCGGCGGCCTCCTCCGAGTGCGGCGCGGGCTAGGACCTGCGGTCGGCGTCTTTTCTATGGGCCGCTCCCCGTTGGGTCGCTGCAATCTGCCAAGTCCGACACGCTGCTAGACGCTCCTTCAGCTCAGCCCGCTCGGCAGCAGGTGCTCCGTGCCGACGAGATCGACGTGCGCCCAGGCAGGTCGTCGGCGCGCGCCGCTCAGCTCTTGCGTCTTCAGTCTGGACCCCCGATACTCGGGGTGTGCAATCCGTGGCGCGATCGGCAGGATGGAGCGTACCTACGAGGACGTCGTTGGTATGCTAAGCCCGGAAAAGTTGGGGCTGGACGCCGCCCATCTGTTTCCCCGGATGCGACAGGCGTATGCGGCCATGCAACGCACGCTGCTTGCCTCTGGGCGAGCGACCGCGCCGCTGCAGATGTACATCCTGGTCACCGCGCGCTGCAATCTGAAGTGCGAGATGTGCTTCCTGATCCATCAGGGCTCGCTCAACACCGGGCGCGATCACGAGCTCACCCGTGCGGAGATCCGTGCGATCATCGATCAAACGGCACCGTTTACGATCATCACCTTCTCCGGCGGCGAGCCGTTCGCGCGTTCGGATTTCATGCAGATCCTCGCGGATACGGCTGCCAGACGCTGGGTGTACGTGATCACCAACGGGACCCTGCTGCGCCCGGACGACGTCCGCGCGTTGGTGCAATTGGCTCCCAAGCGCCCGTGGGGGACGGGACTCGTTGCGCTGGGGATTTCCGTACTCGGTCCCGAGGACGTGCACGAGCAGATTGCTGGAATTCCGGGAAGCTTCCGGCGGGTCCGCAGCACCTTCCAAGCGCTTCAGGAAGAAAAGCAGCGCCACGGGAAGGCCTATCCGTTGCTCAATTTGAAGACGGTTCTCACCGGGCAATCCGCGCCCCGGCTGCCGGACATGGTCTCGGTGGTCGAGGAGTGGCGCCCGGATGTCCTCACCCTGCAGCTGGAATCCGCGGTTTCATTTGCGTTCTTCGACCCGCTTCCCAAACAGGCGGTCGCCGGCGCGTTCCACCCGGAAATCCTCGACCAGCCTCCGCCCGATGTTGCGACGCTCAGGCCGGAAGTCCTCACTGGCGTCCTGGAGGACTTCCGCGCCGCATGGGGTAATCGTTCGCATCCGCAGTTAGTCATTTACCCGCAAACCTCGCTGCAGCGCTTGCCGGCGCACTTGCAGGCGACCCCGGATCTGTCAAAGGCGTGGTGTTCGGCGTTGTGGACGGACATGGCGATTGGCCCGTGGGGCGACGTCAGCACCTGCTTGGCTGGGACCGTGGGCAACATCCGGGAACATCGACTCAAGGACCTCATGAACCATCCCAAGTACATGGATCTGCGCCAGCATATGCGCCAGCGCCGGATCTCCCCTGCGTGCCGCGGGTGTTGCATGCTCAGCGAATCGCCGTGAGGAGGCACACCCGGCGGCGCTCACAACGGCAGCGCCGCGGCAGGCTCCTGCATCACCTCGTCGAACATCTTCGTCTCATCCAAGGCAACGGCCCTCGAATCGATCTCCGTGCCCATGAGGCGATCCCAAAAGAGAAAGTACAGACCGTAGTTCCCACGGAACTTCTGGTGGTGGCCGTAATGGTGGGTGGACGTGTTCAGCCACCGGAGCACCGGATCAGCCGCCCAGGACTTTGGAAAGATTTCGATGCTGAGGTGGCCCAGCACATTGTACGCCATCGAGAAGACCCCGAAGATGAGCAGGACCACGGTATGGATCGGCACGAGGAAAAACACGGGCAGTATCCACGCGGTCTCGACGAAGGCCTCGACCGGGTGGAACGCCAGGGCCGCGAGCGGCGAAGGGTTGGTCGAGAGGTGATGTATCCGATGCACTCGACCAAAGAGCGTGCGATGATGCATCAGCCGGTGCGCCCAGTAAAAGTATGCGTCGTGGACCAGCATCAGAAAGGGCAGGGAGAGTAGCAGCCAGAGCCAGCCGTGCAGACCCGGGCTTGTATAGACATGGATAGGCGGCATCAACGGGGTCACGGTGACGGTCAGCACGGCACCGAAGACGACGACCGTGCCGAGCGAGAACGCGGCCTCGCGGCGGAGATCGCTGCGCCGGAACTCCACGCTCTGCAGCCGCCGCGGCTCCGCCCAGCTACGAGCCAGCCGCGTGACCAGCAGAAACGCGGTGCCCGGGAGTAC
>CAZTDK010000952.1:0-2585 GCA_964611965.1 uncultured Binatia bacterium (SeqCode)
CCAGATTCTTCAGATGCCGAGCGGCGCCCTGCCGTATTATCCGGTCCTTGCGCTCCTTCCCGACGGCAACACGGCACTCCTCGGTCTCGGACCCACGCTCTACTTTCTTCACCTCGCCACTTCGTTTTGATGCTGCCGAGGGGACGAGAGGCGGCCTCGGTTTGACCGGCATACGGCTCGGTAATCTGCCTGGTGCGTGCGCTGGCGTACCAACTGGCCCGTTTGCCAGCCGACCGCGCACGCCGCGTTCGGCCGCCGAAGGTCGAACTACACACATTTTAGTATACTAGTTAAACTAACTAGTATGGTGCCTCGGAAATACCTTTGCACAAATGCCGCGGCAAATGCCGTAAACGAAATTTCGAGACACTACACTAGGCTTTCAGTGGTTGCGGGGGGAGGATTTGAACCTCCGATCTTCGGGTTATGAGCGATCACGCGCGCCGCCCCGCGGTATGATTAGCCTTTTCCCGGCCTGGAGCGGCCTGGACTGGCCTCAAGCGGTCAAACGGCACCCTAGTGGCGCCCGGATCTGCATAGCGGTGTGAAGGAGGAGGTGGCGGAGACGGAGCACCAGAACCAGACGTTGAGCGTGGGCGACTTGAAGCCGGACCCGCGCAACGCGCGTCGGCACACCCCAGGAAACGTGGGGGCGATTGAGCAGGCCTTACACGAGGTCGGCGCTGCCCGCTCCATCGTGATCGATGAGGATGGGACCGTGCTGGCTGGGAACGCGACCATCGCCGTTCGCATCGGCCTGGCTGCACGTAGTCCCCTCGAAGAGCGCGCCAACAACTGCGGCGAGGTCGGCGTTGCGGTTGAGAACACCGTCGCAGTCGGCATCCCCCGGCAACGATTGCACCGCCCAGAGCGCGGTCGGCACACAGAGCAGTCGGAGCGCGGCCAGGAGCAGCGTCCCGGTCGTCGTGCGGCTCTTCATCCTGGCAGTACGCCGATACGCGCTTGCCCCCCGCCCCGCCCCGCGATCGCACGTCAGTCGTTCCACGGTGTCCGAGAATGCCGGGTTGGTGGGCGTCAGCGCCCCGATGCGGGCAACCATACCTCAACCGGAAGCAGCGTGAGAATTACGTGTATGCGCCTCCCCGAGCGTTCTTGCAAAGCCTATCTTGCCTTGTCTGGCCGATGTGGCGCCTTCCTCATCGCAACGTTGCCGCCGTCAAACATCGTTGCCACTGGCGAGTGCCCCTGCCGGGTCCGCCGTCGCGGCCTTGCCGGCTGGTTTTCCCTTTTGCGCGGTCGGCTCCGCCGCGGCAGCCGGCGCAGCTGCAGGCGTGCGTCCGCGAACAGCCCCTCGGCAAGATGCCCCAGCGTAATAGCTCCGCCAGCCAGCGCGCGTCCGGGTCGTCGTCGCTGTGCTTGAGACCACTGTACATCTGAATCGTCGTCGGGCAGGTGAGTCTACCAACCGATTGCGGGACAGAATCAGCCGTACAGGCTCTTCGCTTTTGCAGTCCGCCACACGATTGTGTTAACCAACGGTACCACGCCACGGTACTCCGGGGAGGGTTTATGCGAGTGACGCGATCATTGCCGACACGACTGGCGACGTTTGTTGTCCTCTTGTCAGTGGGGTGGGCTTCGGCGGCGCTCGCCGACACCCCCTGCCAGACCTTTCCCACCACCTACGATTTGATTCAGCAGGCGGTGTTCGAGAACCACAGCTGCACCTCGGATTTGTGTCACGGCAGCGCGAAATCCGGCGGCCTCGACCTGCGTGCCGATGTATCGTATCAGAACCTCGTCGACATGCCGGCTGAGACTGTTCCCGGCTGGAATCGCGTCGAACCAGGCAGCAAAGATCGCAGTTTGTTGTGGATCAACCTGGCGGCGCTCACGCTTCCGGATCAATTCCACGCCCCATTGCGCGGGATGCCGGTCAGCGCCGCGCCGTTGAGCGCCAACGAGTTGGAGGCGATGCGCTTGTGGATCGAAGACGGCGGCGCCTCAAGAACTGCCGTCGTCGACGGGACGGCCAATCTGCTGTCGGGATGCCTGCCGACGCCGGCGCCCGCGGAAGTCCCCTCCCTACCAACACCAGTGCCCGGTGAAGGTGTCCAGATGCACATGCCGGCACTGACGCTCGCGCCGCACAGCGAACAGGAGGTGTGCTTCAGCACCTACTACGATTTCACGGGTCAGATTCCAGCCAGTGCGTTGAGCCCCGACGGGACGAAATTCTACTACAAAAAGGTCGACATTCGCCAAGATCCGGTGAGCCATCACCTCATCATCAACATCTTCAATGGCACCCAAGCCGCGGACGATCCGGCCTGGGGACCGTACTCGTGCGCGGGGGGACCGCAGGCGGGTCAATCGTGTGATCCGCTCAATCTCGCCTTCTGCGGCGACGGTGGAGAATGCGCAACCAAACCCTACCCGACAGCTGCCTGCATAGGCTTCGGTCCGCAAAACAGCCTCAACGCGCTGACCAATGGTAGTTTCGTATTTGCCCAGTCCCCTGCCGCAGAGTTCCTGTTTCCCGATGGCGTATACAACGAAATTCCCGTCAAGGGTGTGCTCCTGTGGGACTCGCACGCCTTCGATCTCACGAACGATAGCGCCCG
>CAZTDK010000953.1:0-2584 GCA_964611965.1 uncultured Binatia bacterium (SeqCode)
GTCCCTACTACGCGCCACCTCCGCCACCCAGGTACTATCCGCCGCCTGGGTACTAAACCCCCGCCGCGCTGTGGGGTGCCCGAGTATCCCTCCCCCCATCGAAAGTTGTTTCGTGTCTGTCGCGCACGCGATCTGACGGTGTGGCGTCATCGGGTGCCAGCCCGCTACACCGCGCGCTGCGATGGAAGAGTAACAGGGCCTGTACCAAAACTTGAAGATCATCTGGAAGACCTGACCGCCGACATCCGCAAGATGTTCGGGCGCCTCACCGCTTCCTGTGGGTTCTACGTCGCCTCCGTGAACGCTCGCGGGCAATATCGATAGGGTCCAAGCGAGATAGGCCCGCTGCCCTCGGCGGCTGCAGTGGCAGCGAGAAGCCGACCGTGGTGCCGCGACTCCCTTCCGCGGGGCGCTTCACCCAGATCCGTCCCCCATGCGCCTCGACGATGGAACGACTAATCGCAAGGCCCACGCCCAGACCATGTGACTTGGTCGTGAAGAACGGCTCGAACATGCGCTCTGTTGCGGCGTCAGAGATTCCGGCACCGGTATCGCGCACTGCGACTTCGCCCATGCCCTTCATAGCCCGCACGCGCAGCTCGATCTCGCGGCGGTCGGTTGGTGCCTCGCAAATGGCATCAAGGGCGTTTTGCAGTAGGTTTACGACGATTTGTTCGATCTGAATACCGTCTGCATGGATCGGCAGCGGCCGCGGGCACAAATCGAGTCGCAGCGTGATGTGCTCCTGTTCGATCTTGCGGCCCAACAGGCGCGACACGTTGCGCGCAATCTCGCGCAAATCCGTCGGCTCGAACTCTGGCGTTCCCTTTTGAATGAAACCACGCAGATGCTGCACGATGCGCCCGGCTCGTAAGGCCTCGGCCGATACGTCGTCCAACAGTGCCAACAGCTCATGCGATTTGGCCTTGCCTGAGCGCACGTAGCTGGCACACGCTTCCACTCCGTTCGCGATTGCCGAAAGCGGCTGATTGAGTTCGTGCGCCAAGCCAGTTGCCAGCTTACCGACGGTGCTAAGACGTAACGCGTGCACCAACTCAGATTGCTCCTGCGGCAATGCCTCTTCCACGTAATCTAGGTCGTCACTCGCCTGAAGGCACTGTTGCACAGGTGCGGGCTCGGTGTTGTCTTCAATGGCGCTGGGTTCGGTACGATCACCAATGTAATTGATGGCCCGTGCATTGGTCTGTCTCATAGGCTCTTTGCTCCTCCCTTATGCGGAGTACTCGGTGAGGAAGGGGGCGGTTCCGTCACTGGGCGCGGGATTGGATCTGGCGATGTAGGGACGTGGGGCTTGGATGGCTGACCGATCACGTCCATTGCGCTTTCTTGTTTTGTGCAGGCATCTTTCTACCTTTCTAAATTATTTCGCGCTCGGTGTGTTACTTTCGTGATGCTTCCGGAGGGTGCCCTGAGCCAAGGACGTGCCACTGCAATCGGTTATCGGAGGCATCGCCTTGCACCATACGCAAGCGGTCACTGCCGACGTTCTGACACGAGGATTTATGCAGATTTCCTTACCGCCGCTTCGCCCGTATAGGAAATGTCGTGAGCCCCCTCTTGCTTAAAAATCTCTTTGGCGCGACTCACGTCCTTGCCGTCTTCGGCGTGGACGGAAATCAGGATGTTGCCCTCGCGGATCTTCCCTTCATACTGCTTGGCTTCGTACTCAGGAATTCCCAAGCCGATGAGTGCGCCGGTAAGACCGCCGACGGCAGCGCCCACGGCGGCGCCACCGAGGGCCGCCATAATTGGACCTGCGGCGACAAAGGGGCCGATACCCGGAATCGCCAGGCTTCCAATCCCGACCAGCCATCCCAGCCCAGCGCCGAGCGCCCCTCCCGTCCCGGCGCCGGTTGTGGCGCCTTCCGGGGCCTTGGTATGCTGTTCATGGGCGAAATCACGCGTGCCGCTCTTATCGGGAAACAATACCGAAATATCATTCGCCGGGAATCCCGCTGCCTTGAGCGCGCTGGCGATGCGCTCGGCTTGTGTTTCATTGGATGCAATTCCGAAAACAGCTGACTTCGACATATGCCTTCCTCCGGGTGTCTTTCGACACGTCTGTTGGCGAAATCTACTGACTCGCGATTTCCAGTTGATTGTCTATGCGGGTAACACCCGCGACATGTTGCGCCTTCTCGGCGATCGTGGCCTTCTCCTCTGCGTTCTTGACGGGCCCGCGCAAAGTCACCACCCCATTAGTGGTGATGATCTTGACATTGTGCGCGTCGGTAGAGAGTGCGTCGTCGGCCATGACCGCCTTGCGAATCAGCTGGGTGATCGTCACGTCGGACTTATTGGGAGCCTGATCCCCAGCGGTGACGGCGTCCGGATCGCGGTCGCGGACATTCTTGCCCGAGTTGTCAGGCGCATAGTCCTGGGCGCTCACCGGAGCGCGCCATGCGACCAGCGCACCAACAATGACGATTAGAGCGAACCATTTCCTCATGTCGATCTCCTTTGCGTGGAGCGCCGTGCAAGATCCCGGCCATTCTTCCGCTCCAATACCGCGGGCGAACGGCACGCTGTGGTTGTAGAGTGCGTCTGAAAGACGTTCAAAAGC
>CAZTDK010000954.1:0-2573 GCA_964611965.1 uncultured Binatia bacterium (SeqCode)
TCGACGCGGTGCGCCAGGGATTGTTGGATGGGACGATCGAGGTGATCGCCACCGATCACGCGCCGCACCACCGCGATGAGAAGGACGTCGAGTTCGATCACGCCGCCAATGGGATCGTCGGCCTCGAGACGGCGCTGCCCCTGGCGTTGCGGATGGCCGACGAAATCCGTCTCCCCGTGGAGCGGCTGGTTGGCGCCATGAGCACGAACCCGGCCCGTATTCTCGGCGTTCCCGGCGGACGGCTCGCTGTTGGCGATGTTGCGGATGTCACAATCGTCGACCCGGCGCGCCAGTGGATGGTCGATGCGGCGCGCTTCCAATCAAAGTCACGAAATACACCGTTTGGAGGGATGGCAGTGCGGGGGCAAGCAGTCGTTACCATCGTTGGCGGACACGTGGTGTGGCGCGCCGACGACGTCACCGCGAACGCGGCAGCGAGGCCGGCATGAAAGCCCTGTTGGCGCTGGCCGATGGCACGGTCTTCGAGGGCAGCAGCTTCGGCGCCGATGGCGAGGCCACCGGCGAAGCCGGAGGCGAGGTGGTGTTCAATACCTCAATGACCGGTTATCAGGAAATTCTCACCGACCCGTCGTATCGCGGCCAGCTCGTTGCCATGACGTATCCGGAGATCGGCAACGTCGGCGTCAACGCCGAGGATGTCGAGTCCGGCCGCCCGTTCGTCCAAGGTTTCATCGTCAAGGAATACTGGGCGCGGCCGAGTAACTGGCGGGCGCAGCAATCACTTGGCGACTATCTCAAAGCCAATGGCATTCCCGGCATCCAAGGCATCGACACCCGCGCCCTGGTGCGTCATATCCGCACACACGGCGCGCAAGAAGCGCTCATTTCCACGCTAGACCTCGATCGGAAGCGGGTCGTGGAGAAAGCCCGCGCCCTGCCGAGCCTCATCGGGCGCGATCTCGTCAAAGAGGTTACGTGCAGCGCACCGTATGGCTGGGACGAAGCGACATGGTCGCTCGAAAGCGGCTACGCGCAACGCGCCACCAGCCGCAAGCCACGAGCCTTCGTCGTGGCCTACGACTTCGGGATCAAGCGCAACATCCTGCGTAACCTGGTGCGCTCTGGGTGCCGCGTGCAGGTGGTTCCCGCACAGACACCGGCCGCGTCGGCGCTGGCCATGAATCCCGACGGCATCTTCCTGTCCAATGGTCCGGGTGATCCGGACGTTGGCCCGTACGCTAATATCGTGCGCGATCTCATCGGCAAGAAGCCCATCTTCGGCATTTGTCTCGGCCACCAGATCATGGGCCTGGCGCTGGGCGGCAAGACCTACAAGCTGAAGTTCGGCCACCACGGCGGCAACCAGCCGGTCATGGACCTGACGACGCGCAAGGTCGAGATTACCGCGCAAAACCATGGCTTCGCGGTCGACGTCGACTCGCTCAAGGGCATCGCCGAGCTGACGCACGTCAACCTCAACGACCAGACCGTCGAAGGCCTGGCGCACGCCGAGCTACCGCTGTTTTCCGTGCAGTATCACCCGGAGGCGTCGCCCGGACCGAGTGATGCGAATTACCTGTTCGAACGGTTCATGAAATTGATGGAGGCACAGTGAAGCGCCGGATCGCGTGTTGCACGTGGCAGATGGCACGTGGTGAAGAAAATGTTTCGGTGAACCCTCGTCCGCGTGTGACGATGTACGCGTCACGCAACTTCGGGCCTCATCAAGGAGCCACAGGCCACGAGCCACGAGCCATCCTCCATGCCCAAGCGCACTGACATTCACAGCATCCTCCTCATCGGCTCCGGCCCGATCATCATCGGCCAGGCGTGCGAGTTCGATTATTCCGGGACGCAGGCCTGCAAGGCGCTCAAGGAAGAAGGCTTCCGTGTCATCCTGATCAACTCCAACCCGGCGACCATCATGACCGATCCTGGGTTTGCCGATCGCACCTATATCGAGCCGATCACCTGCGACATGCTCGAGCGCATTATCGACGCGGAGCGCCCCGATGCGTTGCTGCCAACCATCGGCGGCCAGACGGGCCTCAATGCGGCGATCGAGCTTGCCGAACGCGGTATTCTCGAGCGCTACGGCGTCGAGCTGATCGGCGCCAAGCTCCCGGCTATCAAGAAGGCGGAGGACCGTAACCTGTTCAAGGCGGCGATGGAGCGTATCGGGCTCGACTTGCCGCGCAGCGGCTACGCCTGCAGCATGGACGAGGCCCTCGCCGTGCGCCAGCAGCTCGGTTTGCCGCTGATCATCCGCCCGTCGCGCACCCTCGGCGGCACCGGCGGCAGCATTGCGACGACCGACGAAGAATTCCGCGCCCAGATGCAGCGCGGCCTCGATGCCTCCCCGACGCATGAGGTCCTCATCGAGGAATCCATCGCCGGCTGGAAGGAGTTCGAGCTCGAGGTGATGCGCGACGTCAAGGACAACGTCGTCATCGTCTGCTCGATAGAAAACTTCGATCCGATGGGCGTGCACACCGGTGACAGCATCACGGTAGCGCCGGCGCAGACGCTGACCGACAAGGAATACCAGATCATGCGCGACACCGCGATCGCCATCATCCGCGAGATCGGCGTGGAGACCGGCGGTTCCAACA
>CAZTDK010000955.1:0-2567 GCA_964611965.1 uncultured Binatia bacterium (SeqCode)
CTTCTTGCGGCGTTCGCGGTTGTACCGCGCCTTGTCTCCCTTAACCTGGCCCATCGATTCTATGCCTCTCTTTCCCGTCGCCCCTTGATGAGTCGCGCACGCGGAGCCATAGCGCGACGGTCACGATTGTACCAGTGCATGGCTCGTGCGGCTCAGTCCGCGGCGGTTGAGAAACCTGACCGCGACTCGTCTGCGCGATGTCGAGTCGGACGACAGCCGGATTCGGTCGCGACGGACTGCCGTAAACTCGACAGGCTGCTAGTCTGGGTCGATGACTTTCGTCTGGCAGGCTCCGATCATATTTCTGGCGGCGTTCTGTGCCGGTATGATCAATTCGGTAGCCGGTGGTGGGACACTGGTTACATTTCCCACCCTCGTCTGGCTCGGACGCGATCCGGTTCTCGCCAACGTGACCAACGCGGTCGCGTTGTGGCCGGGCTCGCTGAGCGCCATGTTCGGCTATCGCCGCGAGCTCGGGGACGGCCGCCGTTGGATGCTGCTGCTCGGCGGGCCGTCGCTCGCCGGCGGGTTGCTGGGCGCTTATCTGTTGCTCCGCACACCGTCGCATACCTTCGCGGCGATCGTGCCGTACCTGATCCTGTTTGCCACGGGACTCTTCGCCGTCCAGGAATCGATCACCCGGGTGCTTGGCGCCGATGGCCACGCCAACCGCCATCCAGGCGGTGCTTGGTGGATCGGCGCCGCCGCGTTTCAGTTCTGCGTCGCGGTGTACGGCGGCTACTTTGGCGCCGGCATCGGCATCCTCATGCTCGCAGCGCTCGGGCTGCTCGGGCTGACGGACATTCACCAGATGAACGGGCTGAAGAACTTTTTCGCCACGTGCATCAACCTGGTTGCAGCGGCGTACTTTGTCCTGTGGGGGACGGTAAGCTGGAGCGACGCTGCGGTCATGGCGGTCGGAGCCATCGCGGGCGGCTACGGCGGTGCCGGCCTGGCGCGCCGGGTCGGGCGTCAGTTCGTGCGCCGCACGGTCGTAATCATCGGCGTGACGATGGCGGTGTCGCTGTATTTCAGGAGGTAGCGTCGGCGGCTTCGCCAGGCCCGTCTTTCCATGGGGCCTTCACGGTCTGAATTTGACGCCGCCGCGGAACTCGGCCACGATGCCCGGCGATGCGGCGCGCTCAACTGGCAGCTCTCGTGTGCATCTGCGGCCTGGCATTGAGCGGGCGCGCCGCCGCCACGGTGCGCGTGGTGGCGACGATTTTTCCAGTCGCCGACATCGTCCGTCAGATCGGCGGTGATGCGGTGGAGGTCGCGACCTTGTTGCCGCCAGGCGCCAGCCCCCATACGTTCGAACCGACGCCGGCGCAAATGCGCGAAGTCGCCGGGGCACGAGTGTTCGTGCGCGTGGGTGCCGGGCTGGATAGTTGGACGGAAAAGCTGCTGGCGGCGCGCAATCCGACATTGACCGTCCTGACGCTCACCGACGGGGTCCGGCTGCTCAGCATGACGGGCGAGTCCGGCGACGAATCCGCCGGCGGCGGTGACCCGCACATTTGGCTCGACCCGGTGCGCGTGCGTGATCAGCTGGTGCCGGCGATCAGTAAGGCGCTGACGGAGGTGGCTCCGGACCAGCGCGGGGCGTTCGAGGCCGGGGCGGCCGCTTACCGCGCGGCGCTGACGCAGCTTGACGCCGACATTCGGGCGCTGGTGGCGCCCCTGCCGCATCGCAATTTCATCGGGTTCCACGCCGCGTGGCGCTATTTCGGGGAACGCTACGATTTGCACCAGATTGCGGTGGTTGAAGCGTTTCCTGGCAAGGAGCCGTCGGCGCGGGAAATCGCGGCAGTGGTCGAGAAGGCACGGGCCGCCCAAGTCCACGCGATCTTGATCGAGCCACAGATGAATCCGCGCATTGCCGAGCAGATCGCGCGCGACTGCGGCGCGCACACGGCCCTGGTTGACGAGCTGGGCGCACCGAATCTTCCCGGGCGCGACCACTACGTTGACCTCATGCGCTATAATGCCCGCGTGTTTGCCGAGGCTCTCGAATGACCAATGCATCGGCGCCGCTGATTGACGTGCGTGACCTTGCCGTCGAGATCGACGGACGCGCGGTGCTGTGGGACATCAGCTTCTCGATTGCCGCCGGCCGCTTCTTCGGCATCATTGGTCCGAACGGCGCCGGCAAGACGACGTTGTTGCGCGTGTTGCTGGGTCTGGTGCCGGTGGCGCGTGGCGCCGTGCGCGTCTTCGGGCAGCCACCGACCGAGTTGGGTCGGGGCGCGCACCAGATCGGCTATGTGCCACAGCGGCCCGACTTCGATCCGCGTTTTCCGGTGTCGGTGCGCGACGTGGTGATGATGGGCCGATCGTGCTGCCTGGGACTGTTCCGTTTTCCGCGGCACGACGACTGGAAGAAAGTCGACGCGTCGATTCGCCAAGTGGGCCTCGCCGGTCAGGAATTGCGGCGCATCGGCGAGCTGTCGGGTGGCGAGCAGCAGCGCGCCTTCCTGGCGCGCGCCTTGTGTTCCGAGACCCGCTTGCTGCTGCTCGACGAGGCGACCACCGGTCTCGACTTGCCGGCGCAACACGAGTTGTACGCC
>CAZTDK010000956.1:0-2566 GCA_964611965.1 uncultured Binatia bacterium (SeqCode)
TGGGCACGCGTCCTGACCCGGCGCAATGCCCCCGGCGACCGCCGCCGCGCCGCCGCGCTCGGCCGCGAAGCGCAGCGCAGCGCCGAGGAGCTCAATGCCCCACTCCTGATGGCAGACGCGGCGGGTTTCAATTCCACTCGAATCGACGCACGGTGACACCGGCGAGGGCCGTTTTCACGCAGCTGGTTCGAGAAAGACGCTTGCCTCAGCCTCGCGCGGCCGATAGTTAAAACTGATCTGACGAGCGGGTTTCACCAAGAAGTGGGCAGGACGACGATGATGAATCGGTGGCTCAAGACAACAGGTTTCGAACAGCTTTGGCGGGTGATAATCGCGGTGGTTGCCGTCGGCAGCATCGGCCCGATCGCATTGCGATGCATGCCTGGCAGCGGCTGGTCTCTCGGCGCAGTGCCGGCCTACGGAGCAGATGGTAGCGGCTCGCCACTGACGCTGCGCGGGCAGATCCCCATCGCCGGCGGCGCGCAGACCGTCTCCCTCAACGGCACCACGGCCTTCGTGTGCGCCCCCGGCACTATCGACATCATCGACGTGACCGATCCCACGAACCTTTCCGTGGGCAAGAGCTTTGGCAGTGGCGGCACTTGCACGCTCGCCGGTAACCAGCTGGTCGCCTTCGGCAGCGGCGACCCATTCCCGGTGAACATTTACTCGGTTGCCAACCTTGCCAACCCGCAACTCCTTGGCAGCACGTCGATCAATTACATCTACCCCCATCAGCTGCTCGTTAGCGGGAATTACGGCTTCGTTTCGAACTTGGAGTTTGATTTCGACGGCGGGTTGAACGTGACGGCCCAGCACGGCGATCTTGAATCCGTCAGCCTGAGCCCGGCGAGCTCGCCCGGTCTCGCCGACGTGCTTTTCAACACCACGGGCCCTCCCAAGGGCGGCAACAACAACGTGTGGGCGGGTACGATCGCGAACAGCACGACATTATTGATCGGCAGCACGACCTCGACCGGTAGCAACGTGGTGGACGGAATCGGCCAAGTGCTGATCGTCGACATCAGCAACCCGACGGCGATGGCGGTCGCTGGCACCCTCGATATCCCCGGGACGCTGCAGCTCACGGGCATTGCCATCCAAGGCAGCACGGCGCTCGCCGTCGGCAGCTCCGGCAGCTGGAACAGCGGCCAGAGCGATCTCGGTCTCACCGGTCACATCGTGCTGACCACACTCGACGTGACCGATCCGCGGCACCCATCGATCATCGCCCAACAGAACATGTCCCGCGCCTCGCGCGGGTTGGATGCCGCGCCCATCGGTATCGGCGGCGGTTTGTTTGCCACTGCCAACCTGGGACCGGTCGGCGGCCAGCCGGAAGTGATCGTGGTGAACGCCAGTGACCCGCACAATATCGTTCCGAGCGAGGTCACGGTGCCGGCCGACGTCACCGGGTTGGCCAGCGGCAACGGCGAGCTGTACACCGCCAGTGCCGCGGGGCTCCTCATCTACGACATCGGCGCCACGCCAAGCGGTTGTGCCGGCGACTGCGAGGGCAGCGGTGACGTCACCGTGAACGAGATCATCATATTGGTGAACATCGATCTCGGCACTGCTGATCCGTCCGCCTGTCCCAATGGCATCCCGAGCGGCGACACCGTCGACATCACGCTGATCGTTCAGGCCGTGAACAACGCTCTCAATAGCTGCCCAGCTTCGTGAGTTGACGGTGATCTGCAGACGTTCTGGGCGTTCTACAGGCCAGAGGAGAACCCGGTCAACGCGGTAGTGACGACGCTACAAGCAACCAGATTGTCGGGCGGCGGAGCGTCGGCAAGATCACACACCTGGAGCGCGATCGTATACGCGGCACCGTCGCTCAGCGGGAAGACGAACTCCATGGTGTTGGTGGCGTTCTGCGGCAACACCACCGTGCTGCACAAGTTGGGGTTGGGCCCTTGTAGTCGTGCGCAGCTCCACAAGTACCGCAACGGACGGCCGCATGATCCGACAGAACCGGCGGCCGAGATCAACAAGGGTTGCGCGGGATAAGAGCCGCTGGCCGGCAGAATGTCCGCTGTCGGCGATCCCACGACACACAGGCCGGCATTGCCGGTGACGCCCCCGCTGCTGGCCTCGATCACGACCGGAGCCGCTGTCAGCCCGGTGACCAGCCCGCTTGCATCGACCGTTGCCACACTCGGATCGGCGGTCGACCAGGTGACGGGATACGGCAGCGCCTTGCCGTTGGCATCCTTCACGACGGCGGAGAACGCCACCGGGACACGCTGCGATTCATCCGTAGCCAGCCAGTACTCCGCGGCACTCGGGGCCACCTCGATGTCGTGGACGACTGGGCAAGCGCCGGAATCGTCCGCGCGGTAATCCGCAGGTCGCCGTCGGTATCGGCGGCATCAAGGCAGTGTGTGAACGCGGGGCAAGCGACGGGGTGAACTTCCTGCCGTCGCTGCAGCGGTTGGTGGGTGTGGCCCCGTCCTGCTTCGTCGTCGGCTTGATCGAGCAGCTTTTCGCGCCGCTCTTGGTCACCGTCTGCAGGCACGCAACCGAGTGGAGTGCCGGATTGAGGCCGCACGTCGACCGCGCG
>CAZTDK010000957.1:0-2564 GCA_964611965.1 uncultured Binatia bacterium (SeqCode)
CGGCTGGCGAATCACGGCGAGGAGCTGGCCGGCGTGCACGTGGTCGCCGCGATCGACGTGGATGGCATCGAGGTAGCCGGCGATCTTGGCCATGAGATCGGCCTGCTGAATCGGCAAGATGTCCGCCGTCAGTACGAGCTTGCGAACCATCTCGATCTGGGCCGGTTTGGTGACTTGCACCAGCGGCAGCGGGCGCGCCGTCTGCGTGGCTTGGCGCGCCAGGCTGACCCGGTACCAGACCAGGACGCCGAAGCTGATAGCCGCGGCAGCCGACAGGACGTAGAAGGTTCGTCGTGTACGTGTGTGCATGCGCGTCAGGCTCAATCAGACGCGAGTCCTTGAGCGGTCGCCTTTTCGAGTGCCGCCACGGTCGTCTTGTAGTTGTAGAGCGCTTGCACGTAGTTGGCCTCTGCCGTGGTGAGCGATGCTTGCGCGTCGGTGAGCTCGATGATGTTGCCGACGCCGGTCTTGTAACGACCTTCGGCCAGGTCGAGGTTCTCGCGTGCTTGCTGGAGCCCCTTCTTCGACACTTCGATGCTTTGCTCGGATTGTTGCAGGTTGAGCACGTCCTGGCGCACTTCGAGCGCAATATTCTGGCGGAGCACCTCTTCGTTGAATTTGAGGTTGGCCAGGTTGGCCTCTTGCTCCCCCACCTGTGCGGTGGTCAGGCCGCCGGTGAAGATGGGAACATTGAGCGTGGCGCCAAGGAGCCAATAGGACTGTTGCGGCGAGTTGGAGCCCGTCCATCCATATGTGCCGTTGCCCGTCAAATTCGGCAAGTAGTTCTTCTGGGTGGCGGCGATTTGCTCCGAAGTCGCGCGCTCTTGCGCTTGGATATCCTGCAGCTCAGGTCGCTTCTCGTAGGCCGCGGCCAGCGCGTGCTCCTCGGTGACCTGCATCGTGCGCACGTCGAAGTTGTCCACGATGTCGAAATCGAGCGGGTTGGTGAGGCCCAACGCGTTGCGCAGCGTCTGATACGCCACGGCGACGTTGTTGCGCGCCGTCACTTGATTGAGCTCCGCCTGTGCGAGCTGGACCTGCGCCTGCGTTACATCAAACTTGGCGGCCAAGCCGACGCTGAAGCGCCCTTGGGCCTGCTCGAGATGCTTCTGGTTCTGGCGCACGGTCTCGTCGGCCACGACCAACAGCCGGCGCGCCGCCAGGACGTTGAAGTACGACTGCTTGACATTGAGGACAACGGTGTCGACCTGCGTTGAGCGTTGCGCCTCCAACGACTGCTGTAGGGCTTGCGCCTGGCGAATGGAATTCAGAGTCTGTCCGAAATCGAAGAGAATCTGGGTGAAGCCGATGGTTGCCTTTGAGAAGTTGAGCGCCGGGTTGCCAACGCTGCCACGCGGGACGATCGGGGTGCCGCCCGGCGTGGGATTCGGAACCGGAGTGGTCACAATCTCTCCGGCCGAAGTCGAAACGCCCAGGCGGGAGCCCGCGCCTTGGTTGCTGCGGTCGAACAAATATTGACCGGAGACGGTTGGCAGATAGTTGGCCGCCGCCTCGCGTACCCGTTGGTGTCCCGCATCAACCGAGGCGCTGGCGGCCTTGAGGCTCGGATGATTGGCCAGGGCGATCCGAATGCATTCAGCGAGCGTCTTCTGCTCTTCGGCGAGCAGTGCGCGCCCGCACAAGCCGAGGGCGATGGCGATGATCACGATGCGTCGCATTTAGCGTTTCTCCGCATGCCCGTTGGGAACCAGCCGGCGGCCGGCGGGCGTACCGGCGCCGCAGAGGAAGACCTCGGTGACCGCAGCCACCATGGCGTCGAGGCTGTCGTGGGTGCTGCGGTAGCGATTGGCGCCGCGGAGCATGCCGAGCAGCATCTCGGTGGCGATGCGCGGATCGATGCGGCGCACGTAACCGGCGGCGATCGCCTCTTGGACGGCGCGCTGGATGATGCGTGACAGCTGGGCGCGGCGGCGCACCCATTCTTGATTGTCCGGATCATCCGGCTTGTGCTCGTTGCGATGGATGAGCGCAAAGAAGAAACGGCGGTCCCAGAAATGCGCCAGGATGCAGCGCACGACGAGCTCGATCTTGCGCACCGGCGTCGCCGGTTGTTCGACGGCGGCCTCGAGCTCCGCGTGCAGCTGCTCGATGCCCTCGAACATGACGGCGAGATAAAGATCGCGCTTGCTGGGAAAGTAGCGGTACAACGTGCCCTTGCCGACGCCGCTGCCGCGCGCGACGTCTTCCATCAGGACCTCGTGGTAGTCGTGGTCGGTGAAGATCTTCTCCGCTGCCCGCAGGACGTTCTCGCGCAAGCCGGCAATCGGCGGCCGGCCGCGGTGCGCAGGCGGCGACGGTGGGACAGCGGCGGTGGTGGGCATTGCGAAACTGACCAGTCAGTCACTAATCAGTCAGTAATAGGGAGGGGCGGGAGTTGTGTCAACGAGGGCTCGGATCGCTCGTGGCACGTGGCGAGTCGCGCGTGGTTCCGAAACCACGTGCCACCGGCCACGTGCCACGAGCGGGAGGCACGTGCTGAGTTAGAAGGTTGCCCACCAGGGCGTCTTCTCCGGGGTGACGCGCTCGAGCATGATGTTGCGGGC
>CAZTDK010000958.1:0-2563 GCA_964611965.1 uncultured Binatia bacterium (SeqCode)
TGCTGGCCGCGTCATGGCAACTCATCGTCGCACAAGACGGCGTGAAGATCGTGGCTTGAATTTCGTCGAGCGTTGCTGGTGCCGGCGTCGGGCAGCCGTTGAGCGCCGCATTGACTGCCGCGATGATCTCGTTGACGGTGACGCTGCCATCACCGTCAACGTCGCAAGCGGGGCACGCGGCCCCGGTGCTGCCGAGCGCCATGTTTACGCACTGCACAATCTCGTCGACGGTCACCGACGCGTCCGCATTGCAATCGCCGGGGCAATCGCTCACGGCCGGCGATGGGGTCGGAGTGGGCGTTTCCTCAGGAGGCGGGACATTGGTTACGACCTGCGTGTACACCTGCGAGTTGGTGTAGGCCGACGAGTCGGTCGTCAGCATATACGAGAGGTTGAAGTTGCCGTACTGGTTCGCTGGTACCACGATCTGCCAGGAGGGATGGTTGTGGATCGGCGGCTGGGTGCCGAGCAGTGCGGTGTCCCCCGGCTGGTACAGCTTCTGCCCGTTCACGTGAATCGACAGGCCGGAATCGGCGGCGACGATTTGGATGCTGACGTTTGTTCCATCGGCTATCCGGAAGAGCCCATCTGCCGGTGCCGGGGGATCGGGGGCCATGAAACCCGGGTCGATGGTGGTGTACAGGCACGCCGAGCCGTCGCTTGCGCAAAAGCTCTGATAGGTCTGCACGATCTTGGTGAAATCCCAATACACCGTGAGCGCGCCACTGCCATTGGCGGTCGACCAGATTTCGATGCAGGCGGTACCAACACAGGCGCGGCTCGTGCCCGGGGCGAGCACGGCCACCGCAATGCTCAAGGCGAATACCAGTCGGCGGATCATCGGTGTTCAGATTCCCAAATCAATTAAAGCACCCGCACAACCCTCACTCCGGTGGTTGCCCCGCAGTTGGGAGGAGTTGCAGCGTTTGTACCGCCGACTCTCTGTACGTGCTGGACGCCGTGGTCAGCTTCACCGACACGCTGTGGCCGCTGGCGCTGCTTCCAGTGGGCACGGTCAGCTGCCACTCCAGGTCCTGATGGATACCGGGAGTCGTGCCGATGCCTATTGACTGGCCGGCCTGCGTCAGGGTGACGACCCCGTCGGGTTGATCGAATATCAGGTTGACCGCGGGATCAATCGCCACGATCTCGAGGGTGATCGGAATGCCGTCGGTCAACGTAAACAACGGGAAGCTCGGTTCGTCCGCCTCTGCTTCTTTGAATCCAGGGTCGGTACCGATGTAGATATCGTTTCCACCTATGCTGTTGCTGAGATAGATGTCCACCGTCGGCTGACCCGTCTCGCCAAGCGGTGAATCGATCGTAAGGGTGCCGCCACCCGTCTGCGTCGAGCCGAACAGATTCTCGTTTTCCCTGGGAGTTGGCGTGGAGGTTGGGCGGGAGGTTGCGGTGAAGGTTGGAAGTGGAGTTGCGGTTTCCGTTGGGAGTGGAGTTGCGGTTGCGGTGCTGGTCTGGATGCTATCGGAGCCGCATCCACTCACAGCGGCGAGCACGCAGAACGCCACGCCCGCTGCGCAAACCCGAAACGATAGGCATTTCCACGCAGGTCTCATCTCCTTACTCCTTACTCTCCGCTCAAGATTCGTCAAAAGCCAGGGTGTTGGTAGTTGATGGTTTGTTGGTTGGAGCCGGTGTCGATCAGCCTCTTGAGGAAGTTGAGCAACGTCTGGCATTCTACTGTGTTGCATATGTCGGTAGCCGGAGGTTCGCACTGTTCACCAGTCCCCTGGGGTTTTCAAGGACGTCTGCCTGCGACAAACTGTCGCAGCGCTAGATAACACGGCGATGGAACTCCGGCCCCGGCCGAAATCTACTCCACTGAGGAACTGCTCCTGCAGCTGTCACCGCTGGTGATGGTGCCGATCGTTGCGACGACCAGGAGCCACATGAATTGACTTGCTCTTCCGGGGTCGGTAGGTTCGGCTTCTCATGCGCCCGTCGCGACTCCTGCCGCTTCGACGTCTCGGTCCGTTCCTGACCGTGGCGCTGATCCTCGCGCAGCTCGTACTGAGTGGCCACCAACACATTGGCCAGAGCCACGCATCAGAGGATACGTGTCCGACGTGTGTGGCGACCCACCACTCGCCGGCGGCGATTGCCCCGCTCCTCACGCACGTCGCCGTCGTGCTTTCGCGTCCGGCTGCCATCGACCTCGCGTACACTGCACCCAACTCCACCTACCGGCCGTTCAAGGCCGGGCGCGCCCCGCCACTTTCGTCCGCTGCTCACCTGGCGTAGCGCCTCTCATCTCGGTTCCTCGCGTTCTCATCTTCCCTGTATCCGAGCCACAGTGGCGTAGCGCCGCAGTGTGTTCGGATCACTGGGACGCCCGCACGGGTCTACGCATCATGACCGTCGGGCCAAGAGGCAGAGGAGTCTTTCGATGCGCAGAGTGCTTTATGTTTTTCTATTAATGTTGTTAGTCAACAATTATACTGCGCCGCTGACAGCAACGGCGGCGCCGCCCGAAGTCACCTCACAATCGGTCACCGGCACCGTCAAGGACGCGCTGGGACGTCCCTTGGCAAATGTCGGCCTCAGC
>CAZTDK010000959.1:0-2561 GCA_964611965.1 uncultured Binatia bacterium (SeqCode)
CCTCCTCTCTTCAGGTGCTCGGGCCGTTGGCTGACGTAGCCGGCTGTGCCGCCGGCGCGCGTAAGTGGTCGCCCAGTTCGCCGACCTTCTCGGCGATGTCGTGGCGGATCGCGTGACCGGATTTCGGTGCGAACAACAGCGCCAGTCCCGCGCCAAGAACGATCCCGGCGCCGAAGATGCCGAAGGCCGCCAGCAGGTCTGCGGTCGGCGCGGGCCGTGCCTCCAGACCGATCGCACTGGCGAGGTCTTCTTTCGACGGCAGGGCTTGCAAAATGTCTTCAATCTTCATGATCGCTCCTTTGCTGCTCCCGAGATGATGTCAGGCGCGACGAATTGCGTCGTTTCATGATGATGCTCCTTCTTGGTTGGGGCTCGGCGGCCGCGGGTTCAAGTCGCCGGAACGCGTGAGTGGGGAACATTGCGGGTGCGCAGCTTGCACTGTCTGCCTGGCGGCGTGCATCCGGGATGACGCCCACGCTGGGGGTTGCGCTGGCGTCACGCCGAGACGCTGGCGCACGGCGTTCGCATCGAGGCGCAGAACATCGCAGATGGACTCGAACGAGTAGGGCCAATCGCTCTCCTGGGCGCTGAACCACTGCATCACCTCGCCGAACAGCCGTCGACTTCGTCGGTCGGTGGCGGCGCGATACTTCTCGGCGCAATTGATCGCGTCTTCCACGACAGCGACCATGAGCCGGATTTCCGGCAGCAGCGACTTGCGATCACCAAAGTGCTGCGACGGCAGGATGATATGCGGTTGCAAGAGATCGCCAGGGACTCCTGACAGATTGCGATCAAGTTCTGCAGTCATGCCGGCTTTTGTACAATGCGCGGGGTCACCCTGTAAGCTCGGAGTACTACGCGCGTACAATTACGCACGTGCTATTGCCATCTTGTGACGCTGCCGGGAGCGCCTACAGTGACGCGTGATGGACAGGTGGCGCGCCGCCGCACGCGAGTCTCGGGGCGACATCTATTTCTCAGCACTCGCAACAGGAGAGACGACGATGGCTAGTGGCACGATGGAGAAGATGAAGGGGCGCGTGAAGGAAGCTGCCGGGGTGTTGAGCGGCGACAAGAAGCTGAAGCGCGAGGGCCAGATCGATCAGACGGTGGGTAAGGTCAAGGAGAGCGCGGAGAGGGCAATCGACAAGGCCAAGGATGCCGTAGGCTGAAACGGGCGCGAGCTCCTGGGAGTCCGTACCGCCGCGCTGCGGGCGCCCAGGAGCTCTGTTTCTTTGTCCGCCAACTGAATTGTCTTGAGATCAGGACAGGCGGTGTTTGATGGTTACTATGAGGACCTCAGACACGTTAACCGCCCGCACGCAGGGGCATAACGGCCCCAATCCGACACGTACGAGCCTCCAATCAGGCGCGCGTCTTCAACAAAGACGCCCACGCAGAGGAAGGACTTCGCCATGGACATGTCGCACCTATCGCTTGCCTCGGTCGAGATCCGGGCAGAAATCGATGCTGCCGCCAACCAGTCCGGCATGCGAGCGCTCATGCTGGCTGTGCTCGAAGATGCGATCCAGCAGTTTGGCTCGTCGGACGGGCGCAACCGCAGTGAAGCGGAACGCTGGATCATGAGCCCGGAGCGTCACCATGTATTTTCGTTCGCGGTGATCTGCGAGACACTCGGCCTCGAGCCGAGCGCGGTGCGCCGATCGCTCATCCGACTGCTGACCAAGAAGCCGTCCGGCGGCCGCCTCCTGCGCCGTGCCCGGCGGAATGTACGCCACACCGCACCCATCCATATGGATGCTGTCGACTGACAGACGACAGACCCCAGACCATGGGTTAGCAGCCTGTCCGACTTGGCAGTGCCTAGCGACCAACGGGAGCGGCGCATAAAAAGAGACGCCGGCCGCAGGCACCTGACGACGGCGTGTACCTGTGTCTGCTATCGGGGCCCAATTTGGAGGGGCCCCGGCGGGGTGATGGGGTCACGCCCGCCGAGGCGTGTGCGTGCGGCGCGCGGTCACTTGATACCTCGCGCCACACGACTGTGCGGACCGATTTCGTCATTCGTCCGTCGTCGCCGTGTTGGTCGTCCCTCGTCCATTGCTACGACACCACGCCCAGGCGCTGGCGTACGGCATTCGCATCGAGATCGAGAACCCCACAGATCGATTCGAAAGAGTACGGCCAGTCTGCCTCGTCGGCAAGGAACCACCGCCGCGCCTCGCGAAAGAGCTGCCGCCCTTCGGGGTTCGCGGTGTGGCGATATTTCACCAGACACTCGAGCGCATCGTGGAGGACGGCGATCATGAGCCGGCGCTCGGGGATCTGGGTGCGCCACGACCCGAAGACTTGCGAGGGCAACAAGATGCCGAACTGAATCGTATTGTCAGTTGCCTCCACCTGCTGAAGGGCCGCCGTCATCGCCATGGACCTCTTTCTATTCTACGGAGAGACGCACAGTAAGCTCGGATTACTACGCGCGTATTTCTACGTGGGAGGGGAGCCGCCATGCTGGACGTTGAGAAATCTCAGCGCGCGCCATGCTTCATTGCCAAACCCTGTGCTGTGGTATGATCACAGTACGGCATGCCGGCAAT
>CAZTDK010000960.1:0-2559 GCA_964611965.1 uncultured Binatia bacterium (SeqCode)
GACGAACGACAACGCCCATTGCTCGCCCTCGGCGCCCACGTGGTGACGTTCCATCCACACCGTCAGGGCGGCCGTGAGGACGCTGGCGGCGAACAGCAGCACCACCACGCGGACGGTTCGCCGGTCAAGCCGGTCCTTCCACCAAGCGAGCAACAGCAACACGGCCGGCAGCGTGCAGGTCACCGTCTTGCTCAGCATCGCGGCGATGAACAGTGCGACGGCCGCGATCTCCGTACGTCGGTTCTGGCGCGCAGGGCGCACGCTCCGCGCCGGCGTGTCCCGCAAGTAGACGAGAAACGCCGCGAATGCGAAGAACCCTGAGAGCAGATTCTTCCGTTCAGCCACCCATGCCACGGACTCCACTTGGATCGGGTGCACGGCGAAGATGGCCGCTGCCATCCACGCTCCGGGCAGGCGTAGATGGCGGAGCACGCGCCAGAGCAACACGGCGTTCACGGCGTGTAGAAGAATATTGACCAGGTGATAACCCAACGGGTGCGATCCCCACAGGTGATACTCCAGCCAGAAACTGCTGAAGGTCAGGGGGTAATATTGGTGCGGCGTTGCGCCGAGCTCGAACCAGATGCGCCCGAGACCGGTCAGCGTCCGCAGGGGGACGTTGTCCGTGACGTATTCATTGTCGTCGAAGACAAATCCGCCCCCCAGTGCCGGTGCATAGGCCGCCAGAGTCAGAATGATGAGCAACGCCGCGCCGAGGCCGGCATTCGTCCGGTTGGAGAAGCGGTGCTCCGTCATCGCCCGAGCTGACCGCGCTGCGCGCTGCGTACCGCATCGAGCTGCTGCCGCACCTCGGTGTCCGCGGGGTGCAGCCGCAGCAGGAATTCAAACTGTTCCGCGGCTTCGGGATAGCGGTGCGTGGCTATCAGAGCGTCTGCCAGGTTGCGGCGCGCTTGCGCCAGGTCCGGGCTTGCCTGCACGGCCTGCTCGAACTGTGCAACGGCTTCCTCCGTTCTGCCCTGCGCGCTCAGCGCCATACCGAGATTGTTCCGTGCCTCGGCGTACGCCGGTCGTAGCTGCAAGGCACTTTCATACTGCAGCATGGCTTCGGACAGCGCGCCGCGCGCTTGCAGCGCGTTGCCGAGGTTGCTGTGCGCTTCGGGATAGTCCGGCTTGGCGCGCACCGCTTGTTCGAAATGTGCGGTGGCTTCCGCGATCCGCCCTTCCTGCGCCAGCGCGACGCCGAGACTGTTGTGCGCTTCGGCGTTTGTGGGTTGCAGCGCCAAGGCTGCCGCATACTGGGCGGCCGCCTGGTCAGGCGCGCCGTGTGCGCGTAAGAGGTTGCCGAGATCGATATGCGCATTCACATCGTCAGGATGAAGGTGCAAGACCTCGTCGTAGTACGCGACGGCGTCCTCGATCTTGCCCTGCGCCGCAAAGAGCGACGCCAGGCTGTTCAGCGCCTCAGGAGAGCCGGGACGCAGCCGCGCGGCGGTTTGATACTCCGCGAGGGCGCGCTCAAAATCTCCTTGCGCTTGGAATGCCGCTCCCAGGCTGTGGTGCGCCTCTACGTAGTCCGGCGACTCGCGTACTGCCTCGCTGAGCTCGCCGATCGCGTCGTCGAGCTTCCCCTGCTGAGCCAACGTCAGCCCGAGGTTGTAATGCGCCATGGGATACTCGCCCCCAACCTTCAGGGCCGTGGCGTACAAGGCGGCTGCCTCGTCGAGCTTCCCCTTGGCTTTCAAAACGTTCGCGATGTTGAGGTAGGTCTCCGCATTGGCCGGTTCCAGCCGCGCCGCCAGATTGTATTGCTCGAGGGCTGCGTCTGGCTCACCGTCGCTTGCCAATTGGACGCCGAGGTTGTTTCGCGCCAGCCAGCTCTGCGGATTCTTGGCGACCGTGTCCGCCCACAACGTTCGAGGTGTTTCGTAGAGTCCAGACTGTCGGAACGCCAGCCATGCCAGGATGCACAGGAGCGCGCCGCCGGTTACTGCGCCAATTGCCCGTCCTGCCTGACCCGACCGCATCATCAGTGCCGCGCCCACAGCCGTTCCCAGCGCGATCAACGGCACGCTTGGCAGGTATGCGAAGCGATCCGCAGCCAGCGAGTAGCGCATGAAGTAGAGGTTGAAGAAACCGGATACGGGTGCCAGCAAGGCGGCATAGCACAGCGCGGCCACGACCGGGCCGCGGCCGATCCGCCGCTGCGCGCGCGAGAGCCCGATGATCATCAGTATGGCGGCCGCTGGGAAGAGATACTGCCACCAGACGTGCGCGTCGATCGACCAACGCGGATAGATGAACGCGAGCGAGCGCGGCCAGATCAAGGTATGCGGGTAGAACCAGAACGAACGACCGGCGACCAGCAGGCGCTCGGCGAAGGAACGTGTCCATTCCCCGCCCTGTACGTAGCGCCGTTCGACCGCGACGGTGGTCACGGCCATGAGGATGCCGAGCGCGAACACCGGCGCCGTTACCCACGCTACACGCGGCTCGATTGTCCCACGCTTCCACCACGCGAGCAGCAGCAGCACCACCGGGAGTGCGCAGGTGGTCGTTTTGCTTGACAACGCCGCCGCGAACAGGACACACGCGACGGTG
>CAZTDK010000961.1:0-2543 GCA_964611965.1 uncultured Binatia bacterium (SeqCode)
GATCACCGAGCTCACCGCCACGCGCGGAGCGACCGTGCACGCCAACGACGTCCTGCCGGCCCGCCTCAGCGACGACATCCTCCGCGGGCAGGAGGTTTTCCTCAAGTACGGCCTCATGGAGCATGGGACGCTCTGGGGGCATGGGGCATACCTCGGACCCGACTACACGGCGGAGTACCTCCATCGCCTCGCTGAGATCAGCCGTGACACGCTGGCGATAGCCCGGTATGGAAAGTCGTTCGCAGCGCTTGACGCGGGACTTGCGCGCGATGTCGGCGAGGCGGTTCGCGCGGAAGCGAAGGAGAACCGTTACGACCCCGCTACCGAGACGCTCCGTTTCTCGGCGGCGGAGGCCACGGCTTTCTCGACCCAGCAGCGGGAATGGGGCGAGTACTTCGGCGGCGCACGTGCCGCCCCCGGTCTCCCCCCGCGCTACATCAGGAACCCTGCCGAGTTGGACGCGCTCGCGGCCTACTTCGGGTGGGCCACGTGGGCCACGGTCGCCAACCGTCCCGGCAAGGACTACTCCTACACGAACAACTGGCCGTACGAGCCACTGGTCGGAAACCGCCCGACCGCGTCGACGTACCTCTGGAGCGCGCTCAGCCTCGTTACACTCCTCGGCGGTCTTGGGCTCGTCCTCCTCGCCTTCGGGAAGTTCAACTATCTCGGGTGGAGAGGTGAAGAAAGCACTGGACACCGGCACGACAGCCGGCTCATCGGGTGGCAGCTGACGCCGAGCCAGCGGGCCACGCGGTTCTTCCTCGCGGTCGTGGCGGTGCTCTTCCTGCTCCAGACCCTTGCCGGCGGGGCGCTGGCGCATTACCGCGTCGAGCCCGGCGCATTCTACGGTTTCGATCTCGCTCGGTGGCTGCCCTACAACCTTCTCCGGACCTGGCATCTCGATCGCCTCGGAAACCTCTGGTTCTGGTTCGGTCACCAGGGCTCGGAGTACCTCGACCTCGGCCGCTTTTGGCAGTTGCTACTCGCTGCGGGGCTCGTCTTTTGGCTCGTCCTCATGTTCCGAGCGCTCCGCCCCGCGATGCAACGGCCGCACGACGGCACGCTCGCGTCGCTTTTCCTTTACGCCGCCGTCGCGATCCCCGTCTTCTACCTCCCCGCCCTGTTCTACGGGCCACACACCAACTTTGCCGTGATCGACAACTGGCGCTTCTGGATCATCCACTTGTGGGTCGAAGGCTTCTTTGAGCTCTTCGCCACCGTGCTCGTGGCCGTGATGTTCTCCCAGATGGGCCTCGTGACCGCGACGACGGCGACTCGCATCGTCTATCTCGATGCCATCCTGTACCTCGGTGCCGGCATCGTCGGCACCGGGCACCACTGGTACTTCACCGGCCAGGGCACGCTCAACATGGGGCTCGCCGCCTGCTTCTCAGCGATGGAGGTCGTGCCGCTCACGCTGCTCACGCTCGATGCATGGGACTTCGTCAGCCTACAGGATCGCCGCTGCGCCGACTGCGGGCACGCGTTCGCGGCACAGCAGACCTGGGCGATCTACTTCCTCATGGCGGTCGGCTTTTGGAACTTCGTCGGCGCCGGCATCTTCGGCTTCCTCATCAACCTGCCAATCGTCTCCTACTTCGAGGTGGGGACGCTGCTGACGAGCAATCATGGCCACGCGGCGATGTTCGGTGTGTTCGGAATGCTCGCTCTCGCCGTTGTCGTGTTCTGTCTGCGCACGTTTGCCGACGACGCCCGCTGGCAGCGCGTCGAAGGACTCATTCGGACGGGCTTCTGGGGGCTCAACGTCGGCCTCGGACTCATGGTCCTGCTCGATCTCTTTCCGGGTGGCGTGCTTCAGCTCTGGGATGTCCTCTCGAACGGCTACTGGCATGCGCGACGGCTCGCCTTCCTGACGAGCGGCACCTTCCACATGCTCGAGTGGGCTCGTATAGGGGCCGACATGGTGTTCCTCGTGATCGGCGTCGTACCGATCGTCGTCGCGACGCTGCGCATCACGCTCTCCCCTGCATCGGCTGAACCGAACCTCGCGGTTGCCCCCGGCGGCGGGGCGAGGGCGGTTGTATGATGGGCCCATCGCGCGCTACCTGGCGGACGATCCCGCGCCGCCGAGTGCGCTTCTCACGCGAGCCGCGCACCCGGCTGTAAATCGGCGTGGGGTCTGACTGTGCCTCGCCAAAATCCCGTCCGCCGCATTTTCGGTGACGTGCCAGCGCGACGCGCTTGGTCGCCAGCTCTTGGTCCGTCCGAGCGCCAAGGCGCACACCGCGTCGTCATGCAGGCCGTGCGGGGCACCGTAGCGCACACCGGTGCGCTTGTACTCGTATTCGAGGGCCTCCAACTCGCTGACCAACACGCCGGCGGGGAAGCGGGTGGTGCCCTGCTGGATATCGACCGCGAGCCCCTCCATCAGCTGCTGCTTACTGGGGGCGGTGAATTTGAAGCCGACAAAGTTGCTCCCCGTACCCTGCTGCAGATCTTCGAGCACGGGATCGCCCACGCCGGTCTCCACACCAATGACCTCACGAACTTGGCGCTGAACGTCGGCGCCTGCGCGGCAC